>NZ_LZJG01000062.1:0-1563 GCF_001667785.1 Mycobacterium sp. E3247
GCGCTGCCCTACTACGAGGCGCTGGCACTGTTCAAACTCGCCATCATCCTCGAAGGCTCGCACGCCCGGCAGGTCAAATCCGGCGTCGATGCCGACCGCACAGACATGGGCCCGCGAGTGATTCGATTGCTTCATGGCGCAGCGGAATTTGCGCGCGGGCAACGGCTATGACCGAACCGCTGACCGATCGGCGACGGCGCCTGCTACGCGCCGACATCGGCCGTACCGCTATCGCGTTGTTCGCTGAGCGCGGTTTTGACACGGTTACTGTAGGCGACATCAGCGCCGCCGCTGGAATCTCCGAACGGACCTTCTTTCGGTACTTCGCATCCAAGGACGAAGTACTGCTGGACTACGAACGTCATGTGTGGGAGCGACTGATCCACGCGCTGGCTTCGCGCCCGGCCGACGAGGGTCCGGTCACCGCGCTACGGCAAGCCTTTTTGGCCACCTCCCACGTCGAACCAGCAGACCGTCTACGCGTCGTGCAACTGGGCCGCATTCTTGCCCAGGCACCGGAGTTGAATGCCCGCAGCCGCGGCCAGCGCCTGGTCAACGACGACGAGCTCGTCGCGCTGGTGGCGGGACGTTTCCCCAAGGGACACAAGGAGTCAACGATGCACGCGCGCATCGCCGTAACGGCGATGAACGCCGTCGCCGCCGCAGAGTTCGGCGCTTGGGTCCAAGGCGGCGGGCGGGGCGACCCGGCCGAGCGAATCCGGGCGGCACTGTCCCTGCTCGAGCAGGGAATCGGCAAGTTCGACGGAGGAGGAGACAACCAGTGACCAATCTCTTCGATCTGACCGGACGCACTGCACTTGTCACCGGCGCCACCCGCGGCATCGGCCGGGCGATCTGCGCGCAGCTGGCATCGTCGGGGGCGGACATCGTGGTAGTCAGCCGCAATTCTGAGGCATGCGAAAAGACCTCAGCCGAGATCGCCGCCACTGGTCGGCGCGCATTCTCGTTGCCCGCCAACGTCAACCGATGGGCCGAATGTGACCGCCTGGTTGACGAAGCCTACGCGGCCGTTGGGCGCATCGACATATTGGTCAATAACGCGGGATCGTCAGTGCGTTACGACAGTGTCGATGCGATCAGCGAAGAGCTCTTCGACAAGACAATCGCACTCAATCTCAAGGGTCCCTTCCGACTCAGCGCGCTGATTGGTAGCCGGATGGCCGCCGACGGTGGCGGCAACATCGTCAACATCTCGACCATCTCCGCCCAAATCGGCGCCGGCCACGCCATCGTCTATGCGGCGGCCAAAGCCGGCCTGAACAACCTCACCAAGTCGTTCGCGAAGACCTTCGCCCCGAAGGTGCGGGTGAATGCGGTAATGCCGGGCGCCGTGGAGACCGACGTGATGAAGGCCTGGCCACAATCCGAGCGTGATCTGGCCAGTGCTACGGCACTGCTGGGAAGAATCGGAACTCCTGACGAAATATCCAGCGCCGTACTGTATCTGGCCTCTGATGCGGCGAGCTTCACCACCGGACAGGTCTTGGCCGTCGACGGCGGACACGTTTGAGAGCGAGAGCCGATATGGAGTTGAACAGCCGA
>NZ_LZJG01000063.1:0-604 GCF_001667785.1 Mycobacterium sp. E3247
GGACCGCGACGGAACTGCAGGACGGGAAGCCCACCGGTTGGATCTGCCCCAACGTGGCGCGCGCGAAGAACAATGTGATCATCACTGCGCAGGTGTGCCAATACGGCAATGGCGCTCCGGCCACCGCGACAGTTCTGGACAAGATGTCGGAGAAGTCCAGGATCGTCGCTGCGGCCGGAGCGCCGTTGCCCCATTGGCACACCTGCGCGTAGATCACCACATTGTTCTTTGCCCGCGCCTCGCTGGCGCAGACCCAGCCGGTGATCTGCCCGTCCTCCAGTTCCGTTCCCGTCCACCGCACTCCCGTATCGGTCGCGTCGGTCTTCTGGAATCTCCATCGATATTTGCCGCTCAGGTGGATGACGGCGTTGTCGCACGAATTTACGGCCTTCGCGAGCGCATTGTCGAGCAACTGAGTCGCTGTTTTCGCGTCGGCTACCGTCGCAACAGCCAGATAGACCGCATGACCTGAAGTGTCCTTTTCCTCCCTGTATTGATTGCTCCGCCATCCGGTATAGGCCACGCCAACCGTGTTGGTGTCCAGCCCGAACAGCGCCGCACAGTCCGGGTTGCCCTCGTCGATGACAGGGGGCACTGGAGGCCT
>NZ_LZJG01000064.1:0-3749 GCF_001667785.1 Mycobacterium sp. E3247
GTGCAGGGCGCCGACATGACGCAGATGACCGACAAGACCGCTCCGCGGGTGACCATCACGCACCACCCCGACGTGCGCCGGTCGCTGATGACCCAGAAGGCCTACGCCGAGGGTCTGCGTGCGCTGTACCTCTACACCGCGACCTACCAGGACGCGGCGGTTGCCGAGGCGGTGCACGGTGTGGACGCCGAACTGGCCGTCAAGGTCAACGACCTGATGTTGCCGGTGGTCAAGGGTGTCGGTTCCGAGCAGGCCTACGCCAAGCTGACCGAGAGCCTGCAGACTTTCGGTGGGTCCGGCTTCCTGCAGGACTACCCGATCGAGCAGTACATCCGCGACGCCAAGATCGACTCCCTCTACGAGGGCACCACGGCCATCCAGGCGCAGGACTTCTTCTTCCGGAAGATCATCCGCGACAAGGGTGTGGCGCTGGCCCACGTGTCGGGCGAGATTCAGAAGTTCGTGGACAGCGAGTCGGGCAACGGCCGGCTGAAGTCCGAGCGCGAGCTGCTGGCCAAGGCGCTGGCCGACGTGCAGGCGATGGCGGCCACGCTGACCGGTTACCTGATGGCGGCGCAGGAGGACGTGACCAGCCTCTACAAGGTGGGCCTGGGATCGGTGCGCTTCCTGATGAGCGTCGGCGACCTGGTCATCGGCTGGTTGCTGCAGCGTCAGGCCGCGGTGGCGGTGCAGGCGCTGGACGCCGGCGCCAGCGGCGACGAGCGGTCCTTCTACGAGGGCAAAGTCGCGGTGGCGTCGTTCTTCGCGAAGAACTTCCTGCCGCTGCTGGCGAGCACCCGCGAGGTGATCGAGACGCTGGACAACGACATCATGGAGCTCGACGAGGCCGCCTTCTAGGCCGCCGCCGAGATGATGAGCAAAACCCCGCTCCCGAATGGGAGCGGGGTTTTTATCTGGCGCCCCAGGCACCAAAAAAGGCCGCCGCTGGATCCCCTCACTCCAGCGGCGGCCCTTCTCGCACGCCCGGCGCGTTCTTTTCGCCCCCGGGCGACGGACTAGGGATGCCCCGTATTGCCGTCGGGGTCGGGGGGTCAGACCACAACACGGGGTCATCCGCGCTCTCGAATACCCCTCCGCCCGGATTACTAACCCGCTGTGACCGATGTCATGAAACCGGCCGGCTCAGGCCTCCAGGATCGCGGCCACGCCCTGCCCGCCCGCGGCACAGATGGAAACCAGGGCCCGCAGCGGCTTGCCCGCGCCGCCCTTCTGCTCCGCCTTCTTCTCCGCGAGCTGCTTGGCCGCCTGGGCGAGGATCCGCCCGCCGGTGGCGGCGAAGGGGTGGCCGGCGGCCAGCGACGAGCCGTTGACGTTGAGCTTGGCCCGGTCGATCGAACCCAACGCGGCGTCCAGCCCCAGCCGTTCCTTGCAGTAGTCCTCCGACTCCCACGCCTGCAGATGCGCCAGCACCACCGAGGCGAAGGCCTCGTGGATCTCGTAGAAGTCGAAGTCCTGCAGGCTCAGGCCGTTGCGCGCCAGCAGTCGCGGCACCGCGTAGGTCGGCGCCATCAGCAGGCCGTCCCGGCCGTTGACGTAGTCGACGGCGGCGGTTTCGGCGTCCACCAGGAAGGCCAGCGGCGTCAGCGAGTGGGCGGCCGCCCACTCCTCGCTGGAAAGCAGCGCGACCGACGCCCCGTCGGTCAGGGGGGTCGAGTTGCCCGCCGTCATCGTCGCGTCGCCGGACTTCACCCCGAACACCGGCTTGAGCTTCGCCAGCTTCTCGGCCGACGAATCCGGCCGCAGGTTGTCGTCGCGGTAGAGGCCGAGGAACGGGGTGACCAGGTCGTCGAAGAAACCCCGATCGTAGGCGGCCGCCATGTTGCGGTGGCTGGCGGCGGCGAGCTCGTCCTGGTCGACGCGCTTGATGCCCATCTGCTTGGCGGTGATCGCCTGGTGCTCGCCCATGGACAGCCCCGTGCGGGGCTCGCTGTTGACCGGGATCTGGATACCCAGGGTCGCGGGCAGCGTGCCCACCAACCTCAGCCGCTGGACGTTGGACTTGGAGCGGCGCAACTTGAGCAGCGTGCGGCGCAGGTTGTCGCCGAGGGCGATCGGCGGGTCGGAGGTGGTGTCGACGCCGCCCGCGGCGGCCACCTCGTAGCGGCCGGACGCGATGCCGTCGGAGGCGGCGATCGCCGCCTGCAGGCCGGTGCCGCAGGCCTGTTGCAGGTCGAACGCCGGCGTGTACGACGACAGCTCGGAGCCCAGCACGCATTCGCGGGTGAGGTTGAAGTCCCGGCTGTGCTTGAGCACGGCGCCGCCGACCACCGCACCCAAGCGCTCGCCGGCCAACCCGAAGCGGTCGACCAGCCCACCCAGCGCGGCGGTGAACATGTCCTGGTTGGACGCCTCGGCGTACGCGCCGTCGGACCGGGCGAACGGGATGCGGTTGCCGCCCAGCACGGCGACTCGTCGCCGCTGCGAGCTGCGCTGGTTGCTTGCCTCGGAACTTGCAGGGGCCACTGTCTTCTCCGTGTATCTGCGGTCTGTTGGTTTTCCGGATGCCCGTTGGGGCCATACTACCCACTGTTCTTACTCTGAAGTAAGTTCGACCTCGATACGGTTGTGCTGTAGGCGCACCCCCGACTGAGAAGCAGATGGAAGGTAGCTCCGGTGGCTCCCAAGGTCTCGTCCGATCTGTTCACGCAGATCGTCAACTCCGGTCCTGGATCGTTTCTGGCCAAGCAACTCGGCGTCCCGCAGCCCGAGACCTTGCGCCGCTATCGGCCCGGCGATCCGCCGCTGGCCGGGTCCCTGCTGATCGGCGGTGAGGGCCGCGTGGTCGAGCCGCTGCGCGCCGCGCTGGCCAAGGACTACGACCTGGTCGGCAACAACCTGGGTGGCCGCTGGGCCGACCAGTTCGGCGGCCTGGTCTTCGACGCCACCGGGATCACGACGCCGGAGGGGCTGCGGGGGCTGTACGAATTCTTCACCCCGCTGCTGCGCAACCTGGGCCATTCGGCCCGCGTCGTCGTGGTCGGCACCACGCCCGACGCCGCCGCCGGCCCGCACGAGCGGATCGCGCAGCGCGCGTTGGAAGGGTTCACCCGCTCGCTGGGCAAGGAGCTGCGCAACGGCACCACGGTGGCGCTGGTGTACCTGTCGCCCGACGCCAAACCCGCTGCGACGGGCCTGGAATCGACCATGCGGTTCATCCTGTCGGCCAAGTCGGCCTACGTCGACGGCCAGGTGTTCTACATCGGCGAGGCCGACTCCACACCGCCGGCCGACTGGGACCGGCCACTCGACTCCCGAGTCGCCATCGTGACCGGCGCGGCCCGCGGGATCGGCGCGACGATCGCCGAGGTGTTCGCCCGCGACGGCGCCCGCGTCGTCGCCATCGACGTCGAGTCGGCCGCCGAGGCGCTGGCCGAGACGGCCAGCCGGGTGGGGGGCACCGCGCTGTGGCTCGACGTCACCACCTCCGACGCCGTCGACAAGATCACCGAGCACCTGCGCGAGCACCACGGCGGGCGGGCCGACGTGCTGGTCAACAACGCCGGCATCACCCGCGACAAGTTGCTGGCCAACATGGACGACGCCCGCTGGGACGCCGTACTGGCCGTGAATCTCCTTGCGCCGCTGCGCCTTACCGAGGGGCTGGTGGGCAACGGCACCCTCGGCGAGGGCGGCCGGGTGATCGGGCTGTCCTCGATGGCCGGCATCGCGGGCAACCGCGGGCAGACCAACTACGCCACCACCAAGGCCGGGATGATCGGCCTCACCCA
>NZ_LZJG01000065.1:0-719 GCF_001667785.1 Mycobacterium sp. E3247
GCCTTGACGACGTTGCGCCCCACCGTCCAGCGGTGCACCTCATCGGGGCCGTCGACGATGCGGCTCATTCTCGCCTCTGAGAGCCAGGCCGCCAACGGCAGGTCGTGGGTGTAGCCCAAGGACCCGTGTATCTGCAACGCCGTGTCGATCACCTCGATCAGCATGTTGGCGATATAGGTTTTGGCCATCGAGTTCTCGATGCGCAGGTCGTGCCCGTGCTCCATTTTGTAGGCCAGGTGCAGGATCATCAGTCGCGTGATGTAGAGCTTCTCGGCGCAATCGGCGAGCATCCACTGGATGCCTTGCCGATCGGCGACGCGCTTGCCGAAGGTGACACGCTCGCACGCACGTGCGGTGGCCATATCCAAGGCTGCCTGAGCTTTGGCCACGCTCCACATCCCGTGCCGGAGCCGGCCGTATCCGAGCCGATGCTGGCCCATGGCAAAGCCCTGTCCAAGTCCGCCGAGAATGTTCTCGTGGGGGACAACGAGGTCGTTGATGCGCACTTCGGCGTGGCCCATCTGGATTTCGCCCTGGTAGGTGGGGATATCGGATTCGCCCATGATAGGGATATTGCGGACGATATCGAAACCCGCGTTGGGCAGCTCCACCAAGAAGGTGGTGTATTGCCGATGACGAGGGGCGTCGGGATCGGTCTTGGCCATCACCAGTGCCAGCTGAGAAATGGACGCCCCTGAGGTGTACCACTTCTCGCCGTT
>NZ_LZJG01000066.1:0-6785 GCF_001667785.1 Mycobacterium sp. E3247
TCTTCGCACCAGAAGGCCCTGCTGGCCAACCTGGCCACGTCGCTGTTCGAGCACGGCCGGATCAAGACGACCGAGCCCAAGGCGCGCGCCCTGCGGCCGTATGCGGAAAAGCTGATCACGCATGCGAAAAAGGGCTCGTTGCACAACCGGCGAGAGGTGCTCAAGAAAATCCGCGACAAGGACGTGGTTCACGCCCTGTTCGCGGAGATCGGGCCGTTCTTCGCCGACCGCAACGGCGGCTACACCCGCATCATCAAGGTCGAGCCGCGTAAGGGCGACAACGCCCCGATGGCGGTCATCGAGCTGGTGCGGGAGAAGACGGTGACGTCCGAGGCGGACCGGGCACGTCGCGTCAAGGCTTCCAAGAAGTCTGACGCGCCCGTCGCCGCGGCGGCAGCTCCTCAGGCGGCGGTCGAGCCCGAGGAAGCCGTCGGCCCGACGGCCGACGAGGTGACCGAGACGGCCGAAGCCGCTGAGACCGGCGACGCCGGCGAGGCCACCGAAGCCCAGGCCAAGGCCGAGGAGAAGGCCGACAAGGCCGTCGCCGCGCGGGCCGAAGCCGAAAAGGCCGCCGAGGCTGACGAGGCTGACGAGAGTTAGCGACGCCGTCCGTCTGCGGCTCGACATCGCCTATGACGGAACGGAATTCGCAGGCTGGGCGCCCCAGTCCGGCCAGCGCACCGTCGCCGGAGTGCTCGACGAGGCACTGACCACCGTCTTCCGCACGCCGATGCGGCTGCGGGCTGCCGGGCGCACCGACACCGGTGTGCATGCCACGGGCCAGGTGGCCCACGTCGATGTGCCATCGGACGCGCTGCAGTACGCCTACCCGCGCTCGTCGCGCGCGGGCGAGTCGGAATTCGAGCCGTTGGTGCGCCGGCTGGGCCGGTTTTTGCCCACCGACGTCCGGGTGCTCGGCATCGCCCGCGCCCCAGCGGGTTTCGACGCGCGGTTCTCGGCGCTGCGGCGCCACTATGTGTATCGGCTGTCGACCGCCCCGTACGGGGTGCAGCCGCAGCTGGCCCGTTACGTCACCGCCTGGCCGCGTCCCCTGGACGTGGACGCGATGGCCGCCGCGTCGCGAGAGCTGGTGGGACTGCACGACTTCGCCGGGTTCTGCCGGCATCGCCCGAACGCCACCACCATTCGCGAACTGCAGCGCCTGGAGTGGTCACGCGACGGCGACCAGATCACCGCGCACGTCAGCGCGGACGCGTTCTGCTGGTCGATGGTGCGCTCGCTGGTGGGGGCGCTGCTGGCCGTGGGCGAACACCGCCGCCCGGTGTCGTGGTGTCGCGAATTGCTCACCGCCACAAGCCGATCCAGCGACTTCGCGGCCGCGCCGCCGCATGGGCTGACGCTGGTGGGCGTCGACTATCCGGCCGATGACCAGCTGGAGGCGCGCAACCTGATCACCCGGGACCTGCGCACCCGCTAGACCTTCTTCGCGACGAAAGTTGCGGCCTGGTTGGTCAATCCGGGCACGTAGCTCAGGTGCGACGCCCACCGGGTGCCGGGTGAGCAGATCGGGTCGCCCGGGTTGCACAGGTCGATGGTCTTGCCGGCGAATTCCGGGGTCAGGGCGCTCATCAGCTGGCCCGCCCGGCTCGACGGATTTCCGAACAGCGCGACGGCCGCGACGTGATCGGCGGCCGCGGGCGGCAGCGGCTGGCGGAAGCCCAGGCCCGGCAGCGGTGCGGCCGTGACGATGTCGACGACGGCGGCGCCCTGCGAGTACCCGCCGAGCACCAGCTTGGTGTTGGGGCAATTGCCGGCCATCTGCTGGATGTGGTTGCTGGCGTCGTTGGCGCCGTCGGCGGCGGCCAGGAAGTCCTTGTTCGCCGGGTAGTTCACCCCGTACGAGCCAACGCTTTTGGTAGTCTGCTGGCGCAGCGAGTTGACGAACGCCCCGCCGACCTTGCCGACACCGGGCGGTTCGTCGGTTCCGCGGGCGAACACCACCTCAACGCCGGGGCAGGAGGCGAAGGCCTGCGGAAGCAGTTGGGGAGCAACCACTATCGCGGCGCCCGCGAGCAGCCCGGCGCCCAGCGTCAATGGAATGAGCCGCACCCCACGATGTTAGGGGCGCGTTGGTCTCGCGCCGGTAACGATTCAGACGAGAGGTGCTTGCGGAGTCACCGTGGTCGGCGCCGCCGGCGTGGGCGCGGGGTCGGTTCCGCCGTGGATCGAGGGCGGCGACCCGGGCGGGGTCTGCTGCCCGTACACCGGCGACGGCGTGGCGCCGGGCTGGTTCGGGACGGGGCCCAGCGGCGGACCGAACGCGGGGCTGGACGGGCTCGAGCCGGCCAGTTTCTGGGCGACGAACGCCGCGGCCTGGGTGGTGTAGACGGGGACGTAGCCCTCGGTGTGCCCGCTCCACTCGTTACCGGGGCCGGCGTGGCAGATCGGGTCGTTGGGGTTGCAGTAGTCGGCGGCCTTCGAGCCCAGCAGCGCGCTCTGGGTGGGCAGCGTGCCGCCGGCGCGGTCGGCCACGTCACCGAAGGTGACGACGGCCGCGATGTTGTTGGCGTACTGCTCGGGCAGCTTGTTGCCCCAGCTGATGCCGCCGATCGGGACGCCGGCCACGATGTCCATCACCGACGCGCCCTGCGAGTAGCCGCCCAGCACGATCTTGGTGTTGGGGCACGTTTCCACGCTCTTCTTGACGCGGTCGATGGTGTCGTTGGCGCCGTCGCCGCCGTGCAGCTGCAGCTTGCTGGCGGCGTAGTTCACGCCGTAGGGCAGGATGTTCAGGCCGGTCTGCTGGCGCAGCGAGTCCACCAACGCGTCGCCGACGCGGCCCAGGCCGGCCGGTTCGTTGGTGCCGCGGGCGAAGATCACCTCGACGTCCGGGCAGTCGAACGCCTTCGCGACCGGCGCCGCGGCGGGGGATAACAGCAGGCCAGACGCGGTGACCAGCGCAGAGCCCCCGAGCCCGACGCAGCGGCCTATCCGGTGAGAAAACACGCCGTAACTTTACCTACCCTAAGCACGGTTCGAAAGTTCGCTGACCTGTGGATCAGCTAAGCGGCCCCTCGGCCGGCCGCTCTACCGTGTGCGCAACGACTACGCACGCTGGGGGATCGGTGCCGGCTCAGCAGACCACGTGGCTGCACATCAGCGGCTACCGATTCCTGCTGCGCCGTATCGAGTGCGCGTTGCTGGGCGGAAACATCCACACCCTCGTCGCCCGCTCGCGTGCGCCGGCGGCGGCGCTGACGGTTGGGAGCGTGCTGGCGGTGATCGCCGTCGCGGGAGTCACGCTCGTCGCGCTGCTGCGGCCACGGGTGGCGCTGGACGACGCCCAACTGGTGATGGGACGAGAGTCCGGGGCGCTGTATGTGCGGGTCGGCGACACCTGGCACCCGGTGCTGAACCTAGCGTCGGCGCGGTTGATCGCCGCGACGGCCGCCAACCCCCGGCCGGTGCCCGAGGCGGACCTGGCGCGCGTCAAACGCGGGCCGCTGCTGGGCATCCCGGGCGCGCCCCAACTCATCGGCCGGCCGTTGGCGGCGGACGAGTCGGCGTGGACGATCTGCGATGCGGCGGGGGCCGGCGCGACCACCGTGATCGTCGGCCGGACCGACGAGCCGACGATCCCCCGCCCAGGTTCCGGGCAGGCCCTTCTGGTCGCACCCACCGGGGGTTCGCCGGCCTACCTGCTCTACGACGGTCAGCGTGCGGTGGTAGATGTCGCCGACGCCGCGGTGGTGCGCGCGCTCCGGTTGGAAGGGCGCACGCCGCGGACCGTCTCGCCGTCGTTGCTGAACGCGATTCCCGAGGCGCCGCCGATCAGGGCGCTCCAGATTCGCGGCGCCGGCGACGAGGCGGCCGCGATGCCCGGATTTGCGGTGGGCAGCGTGGTGCGCGTCGTGCGGGCCGGGGGTGACGAGTATTACGTCGTGCTGGCCGCGGGGGTCCAGCGCATCGGAGAGGTGGCTGCCGATCTGCTGCGCTTCGGCAACTCCCGGAGCACCGCCAACGTGGTCACGGTGGCACCCGACGCCATCCGCGCGGCTCCGATCGTCGACTCGCTGCCGGTGGCCGGCTTCCCGGACCGGGCGCCGGCACTCTCGGACGACGGCGGCACGTTGTGCGTCTCCTGGCAGGCCGCGGCGCCGGGGCGATCCGGCGTCACGTTCCTCGGCGGCGGCGGGCTCCCACTGCCGGCCGGTCATACGCCGCTGACCTTGTCACAGGCCGACGGCCACGGCCCCGCGCTGGACGCCGTGTACGTGCCGCCCGGCCGGAGCGCCTACGTGCGCGTCGGCGCACGCTACCTGGTCACCGACAGCGGGGTGCGGTTCGCGATCCACGATGACGACGCCGCGCGCGCCCTCGGGCTGCCTGTGCCGAATCCCGCGCCCTGGTCGGTCCTGGGGGTGCTGCCGGCGGGACCGGAGCTGAGCAAAGACAAGGCCTCAATCGCCCGCGACTCGGTGCCGCCGAGCCCGTAGGCGGCTCGCGGCCAGCCCGACGGCCAGCGCCATCCCCAGTAGGGCGAGGCAGCCGGCGGTGCCGCGCAACGCGGTGTTCCGCGCGTGGGCATCCGGCGATGCGACCGGCGCCGGCGGGGCGATCGGCGCGGGCGCCCGTGGCGGCGTGGTCGCGGCGAGACCGGCATCGGTGCTGACGGCCGCGAGCGCGTCGACGGTGCCGCTGCCGACGAGCGGATCCCAACCCCCGGGTGGGTGATGCGCCGTCGACTCGATGCGCTGCATCACCTGGCGCGCCGTCAACGCCGGGAACCGGGATCGGATCAGTGCGGCCAGCCCGCTGACCACCGGTGCGGCGTAACTGGTGCCGGACACCGGTTCCGAGCCCAGCGGCGTCACCGCCTCGCCGGGTGCCGCGACGTCCACCCAGGGGCCGGCAAGGGTGAATGCCGATGGCGCACCCGCGGCGTCCACCGAACCGACCGTCAGCACGTAGTCGTCGTACCAAGCCGGGCTGACCGCGACCGTGACGTTGTCCCAGCCGGCATCCTGGCGCTGGGGCGGGCACTGCCCGGCTCCGCCGGTGTTGCCCGCCGCGGCCACGACGACCGCATTCTTGACGTCCACGGCGTAGGCCAGCGCGGCGCCCAGTGCGCGGTCATCCAGCGCCGACGCGATCGGAACGCAGGCAACCGAGGAGATGTTGATCACCGATGCGCCGAGGTCCGCGGCGGTGCGGACGGCTCTCGCCATGGTGTCGACGTCACCGACACCTGCGCGGGACCGATCTTTGGCGGGGGAGAACCTGGGGCTGGACTGCCGAATGCTGATCAAGGTGGCTTCGGGTGCCATCCCGCTCAAACCGGGCGCAGTCGAATCCTCTGTCGCGCCGATGATCCCGGCCACCAGGGTGCCGTGCGCGTCGCAGTCCTGGGTGCCGTCGCCGGTGGACACGTAGTCGCCGCCGGGCACGACGTCGGGTAGCAGGCGGTGGCGCGAAACGCCGGTGTCGATGACCGCGACTCGTTGCCCCGCACCGCGGGTCAGCCGCCACACCCGCGCCAGCTCAGGGAGCAATGCCGGCCGGTCGGGCGCCGACCCCGCCGTCATCGTGGCGCACGTCTCGCGTTGCACGGTGGGCCACGGTGGGGCAGGGCGGGCGGGCTTCGGTAACCACTGGTCGTCGACCTTGGGAGGCGAAATCGCCTGCGCCGGTGGTATCCCGGTGGCCACCACCGCCACCAGTGCCAACGCCGACAGGATGCGCGCGCCGCGCGACCCCCTCACGCGAGATTCAATCCCCGGACGGTGCCATAGAGCCCACAGACCCATAAGGTCAGCGGGACCATTGCGGCCAGCGCCAGCCACTCCAGCGCCTGGACGCTTCGTCGGGCAAGCGGCGGCAGCGATATCGCGGGAGCGACGAAGCCGAGGTACATCGCCGCGGCGGCCAGCGTTGCCGTCCCCGCGGCAAGCCATGGCCCGCGCCCCGAGGTGTTGAAGGCGGCAACGCCGAACGTTGTTCCTACGACTCCGATCCCGGCCACGACGAACGCCGGCATCCGTCTGCTGTCACTGGAGTGCGCCCGCAGCAGTAGCAATGCGCCGGTGATGGCGCCGAACGCCATGCACGACAGGCGGGGCGCTCCGGCTGCCACGGTGACGGCGGCACCGACGGCCGCCGATGACGAAAACCCCGCGAGGAGACTCGACAGCCAGGCGTCGGCGCGGAGCGTTTGGGCCGCCAGGCGCGCCTCGGCGCCGGTCCTGTCGGCGTCCGGGGTCGGCGGGAGCTGGGGTGACAAACCCGCCAAGACGACCGATACCCGTGCCGCAGCCCCGAGCAGGCCGAGCGACACCAGTGCCGATGCCGCGCCGATGGTGTGCGGCGGGGCGGCAGTGAGCACGCCCACCAACGCGGCCACCGCGACAACCGTCGCGAGGCATGACGCCGCGGTCACCGCGACCACGAAGCGGCCGGCGGATCGTGTTGCCAGTACGCAGGTGGCGGCCGCGGCCGTCGCGGCCAGCAGGACATGGCAGACACCCGGGGTGCCGGGAACCGCCAGGAACCCGGCAACCCCTGCGAACGCGGTGGCGATCGCGCTGAGAGCCAGCCCGGCGACCGCGTCCCGGTAGACCCGGTGGGCGACCGCGGCGGAGAGCAAGGCGAACAGCGCCGCGACCGTCGTCACCCCCACCGTGGCGTGGGCGTCGTGGGCGCCGGGAACGTTTCGGGCCAGCGCCAGGGCACCGACGACGGTCAGGCCGCCCGCGGTCATCGCACCGGCGATCCGGGCCGCCAGTCGACGCCGCGCGTCCGCCTTGTGATCCGCCACCAGTGCCTCC
>NZ_LZJG01000067.1:0-5950 GCF_001667785.1 Mycobacterium sp. E3247
GCCTTGTGAAAGCCCCGCCCCAGGTCCGACAGCGCGACGCCCCCGGCCACCTCGACCGCGGCGGCGCCACCGCCACCGCCGCCGACCACCCCGGCGGGGCCGCGGCAAGTGACCTATTCGGTGACCGGCACCAAGGCGCCCGGTGACATCATCTCGGTGACCTACGTCGACGCGTCGGGGCGGCGGCGCACGCAGCACAACGTGTACATCCCGTGGTCGATGACCGTCACGCCCATCTCCCAGTCCGACGTGGGCTCCGTCGAGGCGTCCAGCCTTTTCCGGGTCAGCCGGCTCAACTGCTCGATCACGACGAGCGACGGAACCGTCCTGTCGTCGAACACCAACGACGCACCGCAGACGAGCTGCTGATGGTCAGCAGGTATTCGGCGTATCGCCGTGGGTTGGGCGACGACACCGTTTCGCCCGACGTCGTCGACCGCATATTGATCGGCGCCTGCGCCGTCGTCTGGCTGGTGTTGCTGGGCGTGAGCGTGGCCGCGGCCGTCGCGCTGTCGGACCTGGGGCGGGGCTTTCACAAGGCGGCCGGCGGCAGCCATACCACGTCGTGGGTGCTGTACGCCGTGATCGTGGTGTCCGCGCTGATCATCGCCGGGGCCATCCCGATGCTGTTGCGTGCCCGCCGGATGGCGCAGAGCGAGCCCGCCGCCCGGGGGATGACGGCACCCCGGGCCCCGGTGCGCCTGATGTCCCAGGCGCCGCGCACCGCGGCCGAATGGGCGCGTCAGCCGAGGGCGCAGGCGCCGGCTGAGGAGGCCGACTCCGGCTGGTCGGGGGAGGCGGTCGATCGGGTCTGGTTGCGCGGCACCGTGCTGCTGGTGGGCGCGATGGGCCTGGCGCTGGTCGCGGTGGCCACTGCCACCTACCTGATGGCCGTGGGCCACGACAGCCCGTCCTGGGTCGCTTACGGCGTGGCCGCGGTCGTCACCGCCGGGATGCCGGCGATCGAGTGGCTGCACGTCCGGCAGCTGCGCCGCGCCATCGCCGCGCAGTAGGCCCGCGTCAGGACGCCTTGGCGTACCTGCGAACCCGTTCGTCCTCGCCGAAGGTGCCCGTGTGTTGCGTACCGTTGGCGTCGCGGCCGAAGAATGTCCAGCGCCGGGGAGTGGTCTGCGGCCCGCTGATCATCTTGACGGTGTAACGCAGCGTCGTGGGCCGCAGCGTGCCGATGACGTCACCGACCTTGATCTTGGACGGATGGATCTCCGGGGCGTCGCCCCAGTCCTGTATCGCCATTGCGTCCATCCTCACCGTGTCGGCCCTCCGCTCACCCGGACAGCGCCACGGTCGGACCCTCGCAACTGTAGTGCACGATCCCGGTCGGGCCGGCCCGACCGGACCGCGCAGCCGCGAAGGCGCGGCCGCGACCGCCGTGCGAGATGAGCCCGCATCGTCGGCGCCCTGGCCGCCCCGGTGAGGTGCTGGTGGCGTAGCGTTCAGCGTGAGCCGTTTCGTTGTCAGCGGTCGTCGGCCTCTACCGGCCACCCACAGGCAATGCGATTCCTCCGTCCGTCCCGCGCTCGCCGGGGCGAACGACGCCGACGTGAAGGGATCCGCCGATGGTCGTCGCGAATCTGCCCGGCCGCGAATCGTTCGAACGCCGCCGCCGCGCCAACCCGGTCCGGGTGGCGGTGGCCCATGAGCTGGGCCGCGCCATCGACGGCGCGTGGTGGCCGCGCGCGGACCGCATCACCAACGAGTTGCCCGAGTTGGTCGCCGTCCTGACTCCTCTGCTGGGAGAAGTCAGCACCATCAACGTCAATTGGCCGCCGCTGCAACGACCACCCGACCTGAACTGGTCGGGATGGGAACGCAAGCGCCAGCACGTGATGACCGTCGTCGGGGACGACGCACGGGTGAACCTGCTGGTCATCCCGTACGCGACCTACAGCGCGCTCGCCCTGATGGTGCTGCGCTGCGCGGCCAACCTGCCCGTCGAGGCCCGCGACCAGGTGAAGCCGGCCTTCCTGACCGCCGGCTCCATCGTGCGGGCCGCCCACCAACAGTGCGGCGCGGCCGTCACCGGACCAGCACGAGGCTAGTGGTGCTCGCCGTTCTTGCCGTTTGACCCGACGGTGCTTTCCTGGTGCTCGCGCAGCGCGGTCAGGGCACGTTGCTCGGAACCGTGCGCCGCCTCGCGCAGGGCCGCATCCTCGGACGCCGGGTCGGCGAACAGGAAGCTGCCGTGACCCGGTGAACCGGCCGAGCCCAGCTTGTTCATCCGCTTGGGCAGCGCCGCACCCTGGTATTCGAGCGGGATCGGGTGGCCGTGGTCGTCGACGGGGCCGAGCGGCTGATGCAGCTCGATGTACGCCCCGTGCGGCAGTCGCTTGATGATGCCGGTCTCGATCCCGTGCGCCAGCACCTCCCGGTCGCTGCGCTGCAGGGCGACGCACCACCGGTAGGTGATGAAGTAGACCACGGGCGGGAGGATGACCATCCCGATGCGGCCGATCCACGTCGTCGCGTTCAGCGAGATCTGGAACTTCAGCGCGATGATGTCGTTCATCGCCGCGAGCGTCAGCAACATGTAGAAGGAGATCGCCATCGCGCCGATCGCCGTGCGCACCGGCACGTCGCGCGGCCGTTGCAGCAGGTTGTGATGCGCGTAGTCACCGCTGAACCGCTTCTCCAGGAAGGGGTAGACGATCAGCAGCACGAAGATCAGGCCCATGATCAGCGCCACCCAGACGGCGGCCGGGATCGTGTGGTGCCAGAAGTAGAACTCCCACGGCGGCCAGATGCGCGCCAGGCCTTCCGTCCACATCATGTAGAAGTCCGGCTGCGAACCGGCCGAAACGTGAGATGGCTTGTAGGGGCCAAGGTTCCAGATCGGGTTGATCTGCAGCAGGCCACCCAGCAGGCCGAGCACACCGACGATCGCGGCGAAGAACGCGCCGGACTTCACCGCGAAGATCGGCATCACCCGGACGCCGACCACGTTGTGCTCGGTGCGGCCCGGCCCGGGGAACTGGGTGTGCTTCTGGAACCACACCATCGCCAGGTGCAGCCCGATCAGCGCCAGGATGATCCCCGGCAGCAGCAGGATGTGCAGCGCGTACATGCGGGGGATGATGTAGCCCGCCGTCGCACATTGGTTGCCGATGCCGCCGCACGGGAAGTCGCCGCCGAACAGGGCCCAGTGCAGCCAGGTGCCGATGATCGGCATCCCCAGCGTGATCGAGGACAGCGCGGCGCGCAGCCCGATGCCCGAGAGCAGGTCGTCGGGCAGCGAGTAGCCGAAGTAGCCCTCGAACATGGCCAGGATCAGCAGCAGCGACCCGATGACCCAGTTGGCCTCACGGGGCCGGCGGAACGCGCCGGTGAAGAAGATGCGGGCCAGGTGCACCATGATCGACGCCGCGAAAATCAGTGCGGCCCAGTGGTGTACCTGACGGACGAACAGCCCGCCACGCACCTCGAAGGAGATGTCGAGGGTCGACGCGAACGCCTTGGACATGTCGACCCCGCGCAGCGGCTGGTAGGCCCCGTTGTAGGTGACCTCGGCCATGGACGGGTCGAAGAACAGTGTCAGGTAGACACCGGTGAGCAGCAGCACGATGAAGCTGTACATCGCGATCTCGCCCAGCAGGAACGACCAGTGGGTCGGGAAGACCTTGTTGAGCTGCCGGCGCACCGCCGCCGACGGGTGATAGCGCGTGTCGATGTCTTCGCCCTGGCGAGCCAGGACGTCGCCGATCTTGGGCGGCTTGGGGGGACTCAGCTTCGGGCTCATGATGTCGTCCTTTCCCAGAAGGCCGGTCCGACGGGCTCGATGAAGTCGCCGTTGGCGACCAGATACCCGTTGGTGTCGATCGTGATGGGCAGTTGCGCCAGCGCACGCGCCGCCGGGCCGAAGATCGGCTTGGCGAAGTGCAGGGCGTCGAACTGCGACTGGTGACAAGGGCACAGGATTCGGTAGGACTGCTCCTCGTACAGCGACGCGGGGCAACCCAGGTGCGAGCAGACCTTGGTGTAGGCGAACAACTCGCCGTAATTGAAGCTCTCCTGGCCCTGGCGCTTGACCACGCGGGGCATGTCCGACGGCCGGACCCGGATGAGCATCACGGGGTTGCGGACGCCCTGGTTGATCGCCCGCAGTTTTTCTTGCGATTCCGGGGTGGTGCCGTCACCGTCGGACTCGCGCCACGGAAAGACGGTCTCCATGCCGCCGGCGTCGAGGTCCTCCGGGCGCATCTTGATGAACGGCGACGTCCCGGCGGAACCGGTGGCCCGCGCGAGGAAGATGGTCTCGCCCGCGTAGCGCGGTGTCCAGCCGGACGTCCACAGCACGGCCTTCTTGCCGTTCGCGGTGGGCACCACCGGCTTCCACGGGTTCTTGATCAGGCCGCCGGCAAACGCCACCAACGTGGACAGTCCGAACGCGCCGAGGCCCAGCCCCAGCGATGCCCCGATCACCTTGCGCCGCCGGACGGTCGAGCCTTCCAGGGCGTCGGTCAGGTTGGCCACGACCGTCTTGCGGTCGATCTCCCGGGAGGCGCCGTCGTGCCGGTCTTGGATCGAAATCTCTTCGGGGATAAACCGTTTCTGGTACAGGATGGTGCCGACGGCGATCGACAGGATCGACATCCCGAAGGTCAGCCCGTACAGCGGGGTGGCCAGGTCGTACAGCAGGCTGCCCGCGGCCGCCTTCGGCTTGTACTCCCACGGCCAGAACAGGAACACCAGCAGCAGCGCCAGCCCGAAGATGCCGCCCAGCAACAGCCACAGGGCGACTCCGCGCTCTGCGCGCTTCTCGGCCTTGGTGCCCTCGACGGGCCAGCGGGGTTCCTTGACCAGCGTCTCGACGCCGTCGAGCTTGCCGCCCAGCGCCACCAGCTCGTCGCGCGACATGGCGGCCAGGGCCGCCTCGTCGGGTTCGTTCGGCGCGGCGCCCTTGTCGGTGTCAGAGCCGCGAACGTCGTTTTCGCTCATGATGCTCGTGCCCCAATCCACAGTGCCAAACCGATGGCGGCGACCATCCCGATGATCCACGCGGCCATGCCCTCGGGTGCGGGCCCGAATCCACCCAGGCCGTAGCCGCCGGGCTGGCGCTCCTCGGTAACCGCCTTGATGTAGCCGATGATGTCCTTCTTGGCCTCGAAGGACAGCTGGCGGTCGGAGAACTTCGGCATGTTCTGCGGGCCGGTCCGCATCGCCGCCAGGATCTGCTGCTCGTTCGGCGCTTCCAGCGGCGGCGCATACTTGCCCGACGACAGCGCCCCACCCTTGCCGGTGAAGTTGTGGCAGGAGGAGCAGTTCAGCCGGAACAGGTCCCCGCCGCGGCCCAGGTCGTCGCCGCGCAGGGACTTCATGGCCAGGCTGCCGTCCGGGTTGCGCACCGTGGTCGGACCGCCGCCGTTGGCCTGCACGTATGCGCCCAGCGCGTCGGTCTGCGCCTCGTCGAAGATCGGCTCCTTGCGGGGCGCCTGGGCCTCGCCGGTCATCGCGGGCATCCGGCCGGTCGAGACCTGGAAGTACACGGCCTCCTCGCCGACGCCGATCAGGCTGGGCCCGCGGTCGGGCACCCCCTGCAGGTTGGCCCCGTGGCACGACACGCACGACGTCTCGAACAGCTGCTTGCCGGTCCGCAGCAGCGCCGAGGACGACTCGTCGGCAACGGCCACCTGGGGGCGCGGCGTCAGCACGGCGGCCAGGCCGCCGGCGATGGTGAGCGCGATCAGCAGCAACAGCCCGCCCGAGAGGCGGCGGCGCAGCCGCCGCCGGGAGCGATCACTGGCGGCTTTTCGCGACTGCCCGGGCCGCGCACCGGATCTGGTAGACCCCAGTTTCTTCAACCCAGCACTCCTGTTCGTCCAGCGTCGGCTCATCGGATGAAATAGATCACGGTGAACAGCGCGATCCACACGATGTCGACGAAATGCCAGTAGTAGGAGACGACGATGCTCGCGGTGGCCTGCGCCGGGGTGAA
>NZ_LZJG01000068.1:0-1136 GCF_001667785.1 Mycobacterium sp. E3247
GCCGTTGTCCCCCGCACCATCCGCCGGCTCGCGTTGCCGATCCTGCTGTTCTGGGTGGGGCTGGCCGCCGTCACCAACATCGCGGTGCCGCAGTTGGAAGAGGTTGGGAAGACACACAATGTGGCCCTGAACTCGCCCGACGCCCCGTCGCTCAAGGCAATCAAGCGGATCGGTGAGAAGTTCGGAGAGTTCGACACCGACAGCTCGGCCATGGTCGTACTGGAAGGCGACAAGCCACTCGGCGCGGACGCGCACAAGTTCTACGACGAGATGGTTCGCAGGCTTGAGCAGGACAAGAAGCACGTCGAGCACGTTCAGGACTACTGGGGCGACACCCTCACCGCGGCAGGGTCGCAGAGCAGCGACGGCAAGGCCGCTTACGTTCAGGTGAATCTCGCCGGTAATCAGGGTTCCGCGCTGGCCAACGAGGGCGTCGGCGCCATCCGCGACATCGTCGAGCGTATGAAGCCACCGCCCGGCGTCAAGGCCTATGTGACCGGCGCGGCGCCACTGATCTCCGATCAGTTCGACGTCGGCAGCAAGGGGACCGCGAAGGTCACCACGATCACCGTCGGCGTGATCGCGCTGATGCTGTTCTTCGTCTACCGCTCCGTGCTCACCACCCTGCTGGTCCTAGCCACGGTCCTGATCGAGATGTCGGCCGCGCGCGGCCTCGTCGCGTTTCTCGGAAATGCCGGCGTCATCGGGTTGTCGACGTATGCGACGAACCTGTTGACGCTCTTGGTGATCGCCGCCGGTACCGACTACGCGATATTTTTCGTGGGCCGCTACCAGGAAGCGCGCGGAACCGGCGAGGACCGCGAAAGAGCTTTCTACACCATGTATCACGGCACGACGCACATCGTCTTGGGCTCCGGGCTCACCGTGGCCGGCGCGGTCGCCTGCCTGAGCTTCACCCGGCTGCCGTACTTCCAGAGCCTGGGCATACCCGCCGCGTTGGGCATCCTCGTCGCGCTTTTCGCCGCGCTCACCCTGGGGCCCGCGATCCTCACCTTGGGCGCCAAGGTGGGCATCTTCGACCCCAAGCGGGCGATCCGAACCCGCGGCTGGCGGCGGATCGGCACCGCCATCGTCCGCTGGCCGGGCGCGGTACTCGCGGCGGCCTGCGCGCTGGC
>NZ_LZJG01000069.1:0-636 GCF_001667785.1 Mycobacterium sp. E3247
CCAGGCCGCCAACGGCAGGTCGTGGGTGTAGCCCAAGGACCCGTGTATCTGCAACGCCGTGTCGATCACCTCGATCAGCATGTTGGCGATATAGGTTTTGGCCATCGAGTTCTCGATGCGCAGGTCGTGCCCGTGCTCCATTTTGTAGGCCAGGTGCAGGATCATCAGTCGCGTGATGTAGAGCTTCTCGGCGCAATCGGCGAGCATCCACTGGATGCCTTGCCGATCGGCGACGCGCTTGCCGAAGGTGACACGCTCGCACGCACGTGCGGTGGCCATATCCAAGGCTGCCTGAGCTTTGGCCACGCTCCACATCCCGTGCCGGAGCCGGCCGTATCCGAGCCGATGCTGCCCCATCGCAAAGCCCTCGCCACGGCCGCCGAGAATGTTCTCGTCGGGGACCACTAGGTCGCGGATGCGGACTTCCGCGTGACCCATGGTCACCTCACCGTGGAAGGCCGGCACGTCGGTCTCTCCCATAACCGGAATGTTGCGGATGATCTCGAAACCCGCGTTGGGCAGCTCCACCAAGAAGGTGGTGTATTGCCGATGACGAGGGGCGTCGGGATCGGTCTTGGCCATCACCAGTGCCAGCTGAGAAATGGACGCCCCTGAGGTGTACCACTTCTCGCCGTT
>NZ_LZJG01000070.1:0-26609 GCF_001667785.1 Mycobacterium sp. E3247
CCCGCGGGGGCTGGTGGCGGCCGACGGCTCGGTGCACCGCGGCGAGCAACTGATCGCCGACGCGATGCGCGCGCTGGCCTACGCGCTCACCGGCGGGCGGCCCCTGCCCGACAGCGTCGCCGTGACCTATCCCGCCCACTGGGCCTCCGAAGCGGTCGACGCCGTGGGCACCGCGCTGAGCTCGGTGGCCGAATGGTCCCAGCGCGCGCGGCCGCTGCTGCTCATCCCCGACGCCGCGGCCACCCTGCTCGCCGTGCGGACCGGCCCCGGCATACCCGCTCGCGGGACCGTGGCGGTGTGCGACTTCGGCGGCACCGGCACCAGCGTCACGTTCATGCGCGCCGACGGCGACTACCAGGCGCTGGCCCCGACCGTGCGGCTGAACGACTTCTCCGGCGACCTGATCGATCAGGCGCTGCTGAGCACCGTCATCTCCAACATGCCCACCACCACCTCCTTCGACCCGGCGGGCACCGTGGCGATCGGTTCACTGAGCCGGCTGCGGACCGCATGCCGGGGCGCCAAGGAAGAGCTGTCGTCGAGCACGGCGACCACTCTGAGCGACGGGCTGACGGGGGACGTCCGGGTCACCCGCGCCGAGCTCGACGAGGCGATCCGCACGCCGCTGGACCGGTTCGTGGCGATGCTGGAAAACGCGTTGGCCCGCAACGGGATTCAGGACCTGGCGGCGGTCGTCACGGCGGGCGGCGGGGCCAACATCCCCGCGCTCACCACCACGCTGTCGCAGTACTTCCGCGTCCCGGTCATCACCACGCCGCGCCCACATCTGACGGCCGCCACCGGCGCCGCACTGCGGGCGGCGCACGGTCCCGGCGAGGTATCCGCGGCGGCTTCGGCGGCTTCGGTGGCGGCTTCGGTGTCGGCTTCGGCGCCCGCCGCGCCCGTCACGGCGACCGCGCCGGCGCCCGGCCTCCGGGGAACCCGACCGCCGGAGGCGACCGCGACGGCGCAGGCCGCCCCGTCGGCGGCGATCACCGGCGCGGCTCCCGTGCGGGCGTGGTCGCTGACCGGTAAGCAACCGCAGGTCACGCCCACCCCCGCCGGCGAGGAGACCACCGACGAGCCCGCGGCCGCCAAGCGCAAGGGCCGCCTGTTTCGGCTGCCGGTCCTGGCCGCGGTCGTCGGCGGGGCGGCGGCGGTGGCGCTGGTGGGGACGGCCGTCACGATCGGCCTGACCTCGGCGAACAAATCCGCGACGACGCCGGCGCCGGGCGTGACCAGCAGCCCGGTTCCCGCGCCGCCCGCCCAGACGGCGACCGCCCAGCCGCCGTCGCCCACCGAAGAGGCTCCCGCCCCGTCGACCACGGACACCAACCCGCCCGCCAACACCGAGACGCCGTCGACCAGCGTCCCGTCAGCCAAACCGCAGCAGGCGCCGCCGCTGGCGGCGGCGCCGCGTCAGGCGATCCCACGGATCCCTGAGGTCCCGCCCATTCCGGCGGTCCCCGGACTCAACGAACCCATCCCCGGCCTGGATCGGGTCAACCAGATCATTCAAGGCATCGGCGGAGACTTGGGCATCAGCGGCATCCCCCAATTGGACCCTCAGCTGGGAACGACCCGATAGGTCAACGCTTTTCGCCCTTGTTCTCCGCCTTCGCGGCCTCTTTGAGTTGCTCGTTGAGGGCCTTGTCCTTGTCGATCTGGTCCTGCAGAGCCTGCTCGTCGCGCGAGTCGTCGGCCTTCGCCTGGCCGTCGGAGTCGGCACCCTCGGGCACTTCGTGCCTGGGGTTGCCGTCCTCGTCCAACCATTCGTTGACCGCGGTCCCCGACACACTTCCCCCGGTGCCGGGCAGCACGATGGTGGGCTTTTCTTTGTAGGCCTCCATCATCTTGGCGGCCTTCTCCTTGTCGCCTTCGTCCGGCTCCGGCTTTTCCGTCAGCTTTTGATCGGTGTCCTGATCTGCCGCTTTATCGTCCTGGACGCTCATGCTTCAAACCCCCTCGCAATCGCATGTCGCGATGTTCGGGGGGTTACCCGTTGCGGCGTTGTGTCGAAACTCTCACTGCCGCGATCGTTCGCGCTTGACCAGCTCGACCAGCGCCAGCGGGATCCGCATCGGCTCGGGAGCGCTTGACAGCCGCTCCGCGACCGCCCGCTCGAGCTGGTCGACGAACTCCCCGGCCCGCGCGTCGCGGACGCCGCCGTCCAGCCCGCGCACCAGGGCGGGGAACAGCGCCGCGCGGGCGAAGGCCGCCCACTGCGCCCCGAAGGCCTCGGCGTCGTGGTCCACCTGGAATCGAGCCCAGAATCGGTCCTGGGCGGTGAACAGGTCGAGACGGTCGATCGACAGGCCTTCGAAGCGTCCTCTCGGCGAGAATGGCGCGCGAAAGTCCTTCTCGCTGCGGGCAAATGTGGGAATGGTCATGCGCCGGGCCTCGTCCTGGCGCAGCAGGCCGTCGCGCACATGCTCCCGCAGCGCCGCGAGCATCGCGTCGAGCAGCGTCGGGAAACCCGGCGTGCCGTCCTCGTCGAGGGCGATCGTCATCACCACCAGCCGCCCGTCGGGGGCCAGTTCGCGGCCGCGGAACGCCACGAAGTTGTGCCAGTCCAGGGCCGCCTGGTCGGCGTAGGCCGCGTGCACGGTGTCGTCGTTGCTGTAGGCGACGTGCACGTGGTCGTGCACCTCGCCCGGCATCGTGCTCAGCCACTGCGTGGCCCACGATGACCAGCCGAGGTTGACCGTCTGTGACGGCACGATCTGATCGTAGAAGGAACGGCCGATCGACGACGCGAACGTCGCCGCGTCCAGGTGTAGGTAACTCTCGGGGTCGTCCTCGAGCGTGTGAAACAACGCCGAGAAGTCGTTGTCCGGTATGTCGGTGTGCGCCACCAGGATTGCGTGGTCGTGGCGGGTGCGGCGACGCAGCACCGTGATGGCCGCGCACAGCGGCTTGAGCGAATTGTGCCCGTTGGCGGCCCCGTAGTCGGCGACGACGATGGGCTGCGGCGGCTTGGGCAGCGCCACCTGCTCGGCGGCGCGCTCGAACAACGCGATCGCCGGGGCCAGCCCGGCGGCCTGCAGCCGCGACGACTGGGTGTACACGGGTTCGGGCCGGACCACAATGCTCGATTCGGGCATCCGAGGTTCAGGCCGCATGGCCCAACGATAGTCGTCAGCTGGGCCTGGGGTAGCGGACGCCGGTCAGCTGCTCGGAGAGTTCCCAAAGCCGTTGGCAGTCAGCCTCGTTGCGGGCTCGCTCGGGCACCTTGGCCGGTCGGACCCCACCGCCCGCGGCCTCGTAGAATCCGCGGGGCCCGTAGTACCCGCCGCCCTGGGCGTGCGGCGCGGCCGCGGCGTAGAGCGCCGGGAGGATGCCCTCGTCGATCTCCTGCCACAGGAACGGCGTGAACCGCCAGGACGCCTTGTACAGCCGTTCCATCAGCGCAGGCCGGTCGCGGCCGTGCGACGGGCCTGCGATCTGCAGGTTGGTCTTGGTCAGGCCGGGGTGCGCGGCGTTGGACATGATGCCCCAGCCGGCCGCGCGGCTACGCCGGTCCAACTCGAGGGCGAACATCAACACCGCCAGCTTCGACTGGCCGTAGGCCGACATCGCCGCGTAGGACTTCTCGAACTGGGGGTCGTCGAAGTGGATCTTGGCGTCCTGCCGGGCCGCCAGGCTGCTCAGGGAGACGACGCGCGCCTTGCCGGCGGCGCGCAGCAGCGGCAGCAGGTGGCCGGTGAGAACGAAGTGCCCGAGATGGTTGCTGCCGAACTGCAATTCGAAGCCGTCTGCGGTGGTGTCGCGTTCGGGCGGCGTCATGACGCCGGCGTTGTTGATCAGGATGTCGATGGGGCGGCCCTCGGCATTGAGCTGCTCGCCCAGCGCCGCGACCGCGGCCAGCGACGACAGGTCCAGCGACTTGATGGTCAGCTTGGCGTCGGGCACTGTGGCGCGGATCTCCTCGATCGCCTTTTCGCCTTTGGCGCGATTGCGGATCGCCATGACGACGTCGGCGCCGGCGGCCGCGAGCCGCCGGGCCAGGCCGAAGCCCAGGCCGCTGTTGGCGCCGGTGACGATCGCCAGCTTGCCCGACAGGTCGGGCACCGTGGCGACGAGATCGTTGGCCATGCGAATCACCCCCTTCGTGTGCGCCCCGTCATAGTGTGCTCTTTGTGTCGGCTCGTCGACAGCGCATCCGCGGCTGGGCGGCCGCGTTGGTCCTCGGCGCGCTGCCGGCATTCGCCTTTCCCGCGCCGGCGTGGTGGTGGCTGGCCTGGTTCGGCCTGGTGCCGCTGCTGCTGTTGGTGCGGGCCGCGCCGACCCCGTGGGAGGCGTCCGTGCGGGCCTCGTTCGGCATCGCCGGGTACGTGCTGACCACGCAGCACTGGCTGGTGACGTTCGTCGGCCCGTTGCTGGTGGTGATGGCCGCCGGCTTCGGCGCGCTCTGGCTGCCCTGGGGGTGGTTGGCGCATCGGTTGCTGTCCGCGCCGGTCGGACCGGGCCGGACGGTCGCGGCCGTGATGGTGTTGCCCAGCGCGTGGGTGGCGGCCGAGGCCGTGCGATCCTGGCCGCCGCTCGGTGGGTCGTGGGCGGCATTGGGCGCGTCCCAATCCGCGCAGCCCGTCACCGTGGCGTCGGCGGCGTTGGGTGGGGTGTGGCTGACGAGTTTCCTTGTGGCCGCGGTCAATACGGCTCTGGTGGGTGCCGTCGTGCATCGCGAGCTGTCCGGCCGGCTCGTCGTCCTGGGCTGCGCGGTGGGGCTGGCGGCGGTCGGCCCGGCCTGGTATTTCCTGGGCCAGATGCCCGCGGGCGGTCCCATGGTGCGGGTGGCGCTGGTGCAGCCCGGCGACATCGCCGACGCCGGCGCGCGCCAGGCCGCAAGCGAGGAGCTCACCGCCTCGGTCGCGGGTCAGCGCCCGGACTTGGTGGTCTGGGGAGAAAGCAGCGTGGGATCCGATCTCGCCAGCCACCCGGAGGTTGTGGCGCGGCTTGCCGAATTGTCCCGGCGGGTGGGCGCGGACCTGTTGGTCAACGTCGACGCGCAGGCGCCCGGCGGCGGGATCTACAAGTCGGCGGTGCTCATCGGCCCGGACGGAACCTTGGGCACGTATCAGAAGACCCGGCTGGTGCCGTTCGGCGAATACGTGCCGCTGCGACCGCTTTTCGGCTGGATCACCCGCCACAGCAGGGCCGCCGCCGAGGACCGGCAGCGCGGGACCGGACCCGTCGTGTTGCATGCCGGCGCCCTGGCGATCGGCCCGTTGGTCAGCTACGAGACCCTGTTCTCCGACCTCGCCCGCCGGGAGGCGCAACTGGGTGCGGAGCTGTTGGTCTATCAGAGCTCCACGTCGTCATACCAGGGGAGTTGGGCGCAGCCGCAGTTGGCCGCGCAGCCAGCCGTCCGCGCCGTCGAGGCGGGCCGCCCGGCCGTGCACGCCGCATTGTCCGGCGACAGCTCGGCCTTCGACGCGCAAGGCCACCGGCTGGCGTGGTGCCCGTCGAACGTTCGCGGCGTGGCCGTGGTGAGCGTGCCGCTGCGGTCGCGCGTCACGCCCTACCAACGGCTGGGCGACAGGGTGCCGGTGTTGGCCTTCGTCGTCCTCGTGGTGGCGCTGGTGCGCTGGCGGCGCCCCGCCCGCGGTGGCGGGTGAGCAGGTGAAGCGCCGGATCCTCGAGGGGCTCTTGCGGACGCGGCTCTCTCAGGCCACTAGTCGACGCTCGAATTTGATATCGCCGGTGATATCAAGTTTCGCGATCGGATGGTGGTCTACAAACTGGTACCGATGTGACCGATGTGACGAGCGTGATCCTACGCGGCGAACCGCTCAGTGCCCGCGGGCCACCCACTCCTCGTAGTGCACGATCTCGTCGCCGATCGTGGTGCTGTCGCCGTGGCCCGTGTGCACCACCGTCTCGCCGGGCAGCTTGGCCAGCCGCTCGGAGATGGACTGCAGGATGGTCGGGAAATCCGAATACGAGCGGCCCGTCGCGCCCGGGCCGCCGGAGAACAGGGTGTCCCCGCTGAACACCACACCCAGGTCGTGCGAATACCAGCACACCGACCCCGGGGAGTGGCCCGGGGTGTGCATCGCCCGCAGCTCGGTACCGCCCACGCTGAGCGTCTCGCCGTCGGAGATGGAGCGAAAGTCGCTGTCGGGATGGGTCATTCGCCACAGCACGTCGTCGGCCGGATGCAGCAGCACCGGCGCGTCGAGCGTCTTGCCCAGTTCCGGTGCGACCGTCACGTGGTCGTTGTGCCCGTGCGTGCACACCACCGCGACGACGTGGCGGCCTGCCACGGCCTCGACGATCGGCTCGGCCGTGTGCGCGGCGTCGAACACCACCACGTTGGAGTTGTCACCGATCAGCCAGATGTTATTGTCGACTTCCCAACTGCCGCCGTCTAATTCGAACGTGCCGTGGGTGACCACCTTCTGAATCTCGACCATCAGAGCATCACCACCGAACGCAGCACCTTGCCCCCGTGCATCCTGTGGAAGGCCTCCTCGACGTCTCCGAGGCCGATGCGCTCGGAGACGAACTGCTCCAGCGGCAGCCGGCCCTGCAGGTAGAGGTCGATCAGGGTGGGGAAGTCGCGCTCGGGCAGGCAGTCGCCGTACCACGACGACTTCAGCGACCCGCCTCGGCTGAAGAAGTCGATCAGCGGCATCTCGAGCTTCATGTCGGGCGTCGGAACCCCCACCAGCACAACGGTTCCCGCGAGGTCGCGGGCGTAGAAGGCCTGCTTCCAGGTTTCGGGCCGGCCGACGGCGTCGATGGCGACGTTGACCCCGAATCCGTCGGTGAGGTCCTGGATGGCCTCGACGACGTCGGCCTGGCGGGCGTTGACGGTGTGGGTGGCGCCGAACTTGCGGGCCCAGTCCAGCTTGGTGTCGTCGGTGTCGACCGCGATGATGCGCCGGGCGCCGACGAGCGCTGCAGCGGCGATGGCGGCGTCGCCGACGCCGCCGCAGCCGATCACCGCGACGGTGTCGTCGCGGGTCACCCCGCCGGTGTTGATCGCCGCGCCGATGCCCGCCATCAGCCCGCAGCCGAGTAGGCCCGCGACGGCTGGGTCGGCGGCGGGATCGACCTTGGTGCACTGGCCGGCGTGCACCAGCGTCTTGTCGGCGAACGCTCCGATCCCCAGCGCGGGCGTCAGCTCCGTGCCGTCGGTCAGCGTCATCTTCTGGGCGGCGTTGAAGGTGTCGAAACACAGGTGCGGGCGGCCGCGCTTGCAGGCCCGGCACTGGCCGCAGACGGCACGCCAGTTCAGGATCACGAAGTCGCCGGGCTCGACCCCGGTGACCCCGGGCCCGACCGCCTCGACCCGGCCGGCGGCCTCGTGGCCCAGCAGGAAGGGATACTCGTCGTTGATGCCGCCCTCGCGGTAGGTCAAATCGGTGTGGCACACCCCGCAGGCGATGACGTCGACCAGAGCCTCGCCGGGTCCGGGGTCCGGAACGACGATGTCCACCAGCTCGACGGGTTCGCCCTTCTTTCGTGAAATCACGCCGCGCACTGTCTGACTCATGGCCACCAACCTACGGTGTACCGTCGCAGGGCATGCGCGCCGGTGACGAGACCGCCTCCGAAACGTCAGAAGAATTCAGCGAACGAATTGCCGCGGCCATCGACGGCGCCAGCCTGACCCTGCTGCTGAGCATCGGGCACCAGACCGGTCTGCTGGACACGATGGCCGGACTGGCGCCGTCCACCAGCGCGCAGATCGCCGAAGCGGCCGGCCTCGACGAGCGTTACGTGCGCGAGTGGCTGGCCGGCATGACGACCGGACGCGTCGTCGACTACGACGCCGCCACCGCCACCTACTCGCTGCCCGCGCACCGCGCCGCCGTGCTGACCCGGGCGGCCGGGCCGGACAACCTGGCCCTGGTGGCCCTGTTCGTCCCGCAGCTCGCCGAGGTCGAACAGAAGATCATCGGCTGCTTCCGCGACGGCGGCGGCCTGCACTACGGCGAGTTCCCCCGGTTCCACGCGCTGATGGCTGAGCAGAGCGGCGTGGTGTACGACAAGGCGTTGGTCGACGTCGTGCTGCCGCTGGTCGACGGGCTCGTCGAGCGCCTGCGCGGCGGAGCCGACGTGGCCGACTTCGGCTGCGGCAGCGGCCACGCGATCAACGTGATGGCGCGGGCGTTCCCGGCCAGCCGCTTCACCGGCATCGACTTCTCCGACGAGGCCATCGCCGTCGGCGCCCGCGAGGCCGCCGACCTCGGCCTGGCGAACGCGAGCTTCGAGAGCCACAACCTGGCGCAGTTGGACAAGGCCGAGGCCTACGACCTCATCACCGTCTTCGACGCCATCCACGACCAGGCCCAGCCGGCGCGGGTGCTGGAGAACATCCACCGCGCCCTGCGGCCCGGCGGCGTCCTGCTGATGGCCGACATCAAGGCGTCCAGCCGGCTCGAGGACAACGTCGGCGTGCCGATGAGCACCTACCTCTACACCACCTCGCTGATGCACTGCATGACGGTGTCGCTGGCCTTGGACGGCGCCGGGCTGGGCGCCGCCTGGGGGACACAGCTGGCCACGGCGATGCTGAGCGACGCCGGCTTCGGCGACGTTCGGGTGGCGGAGATCGAGTCCGACCCGATCAACAACTACTACATCGCCTCTAAGTGATGCCGGCCCTCGACGCCCTGGATGACTGGCCGGTCGAGGCCGCCGCCGCGGCGGTGATCGGGCCCGGCGGGGTGCTGGCCAGCCACGGCGACACCGAACGGGTCTTCGAGCTGGCGTCGGTGACCAAGCCGCTGGTGGCGCGCGCCGTGCAGGTGGCCGTCGAAGAGGGCGTCGTCGACCTGGACACCGCCGCCGGACCGCCCGGCGCCACCATCCGGCACCTCCTGGCCCACGCGTCCGGCCTGGCCATGCACAACGACCACGTACTGGCCGCCCCCGGGGCACGGCGCATCTACTCCAACCACGGCTTCACCGTGCTGGCCCAGGCGGTGGAGCGCGAGTCGGGGATCGAGTTCGGCCGCTACCTGGCCGAGGCCGTGTGCGAACCCCTGGGCATGGCGGCGACCCGGCTGGACGGCGGCGCGCTGGCCGCAGGGTTCGGGGCGAGGTCCACCGTGACCGACCTGGCCGCCTTCGCCGGCGACCTGCTGCGACCGGCGACGGTCTCGGCCGAGCTGCACGCCGAGGCGACGGCCGTGCAATTTCCCGGCCTGGACGGCGTGTTGCCCGGTTACGGCGTCCAGCGGCCCAACGACTGGGGGCTGGGCTTCGAGATCAGGGACGCGAAATCGCCGCACTGGACGGGCGCGGGCAACTCGCCGCGAACGTACGGCCATTTCGGCCAGGCGGGGGGCTTCATCTGGGCGGATCCCGAACGGGACCTGGCCCTGGTGACCCTGACCGACCGCGATTTCGGGGAGTGGGCACTGCGGCCGTGGCCTGCGCTTTCCGACGCCGTGCTGGCCGAATACGCCTAAGAGAAAATGCACACTAGCGCAACATGGGTATCACAGGGCACAATAGACACGCACGACACACAAAATAGTTAGCAATCCTGCTTTCCAGGTGCCGCCAGGTCGTTGGGGAAGACGTCCCTCGCGGAACCGAAGGAGCAGGAAATGCGTGCGTCGAATCAATTCGCCGACGTGACGACTGGCGTGGTGTACGTGCACGCTTCGCCGGCGGCGGTATGCCCGCATGTCGAGTGGGCGTTGTCGTCGACCCTGGGGTCGAAGGCGAACCTCACGTGGACGCCGCAGCCGGCCATGCCCGGACAACTGCGCGCCGTCACCAACTGGGTCGGGCCGGTGGGCACCGGCGCGAGGCTGGCCAACGCCTTGCGCTCCTGGTCGGTGCTGCGGTTCGAGGTCACCGAGGACCCCAGCCCCGGAGTGGACGGCCAGCGGTTCAGCCACACCCCGCAGCTCGGCCTCTGGAGCGGGTCGATGAGCGCGAACGGCGACGTCATGGTCGGGGAGATGCGGCTGCGCGCACTGATGGCCCACGGCGCCGACACCCTGGCCGCCGAGCTGGACACGGTGCTGGGAACGGCATGGGACGACGCCCTCGAGGCGTACCGCGACGGTGGCGAGGTCGGCGAGGTGACCTGGCTCAGTCGGGGCGTCGGCTAGCCGCGCGCTTGACGGCTATGAGGGCTCATCTTCGGCGGGGGAGTCGTCGTCTTCAGCCAGGTGGCGCAGCACTCGTTCGTTGAGGGCGGCGAGCATGTCAAGCTCCGCCGGGGTGAGCAGGTCGATGAAGTTCCGCCGGACGTCCTCCACGTGCCCGGGTGCCGCCTTCTCGATGGCGGCGCGGCCGGCCGGTAGCAGGCAGACCATGGTGCTGCGAGCGTCGTTGGGGTTCGGCTCGCGGCAGATCAGCCCGTCCTTCTGCATGCGCCGCACCTGGTGGGAGACACGGCTCTTCTCCCATCCCAGTGTGTTGCACAGGTCGTGCGCGGGCATGCGGTCCCCGTCGTGGCTTGAGAGCACCGCCAGGATCTCGTAGTCGGCCCCGGACAGACCCGATTTTTGCAGGCCCCGGTTCAGGTGCACGTCGAGCTGATGATGCGCGTGCTGGAAGGCCCGCCAGGCGCGGTCTTCACGAGGGTCCAGCCAATTCGGCTCCATCACCCACCATGCTAGCGGATTGGTTGACTCATCAACAAACCTTTCTTAAGGTTGAGTAGTCAACCTTTCCGACGAGTTCAGACGGGACACCTCATGAGCAAGATCAGCATCATCGGCACCGGCAACATGGCCCGCGCCATCGGCGCTTTGGCGGTAGCGGGCGGCAACGCCGTCGAAGTCATCGGCCGTGATCGATCCAAGGCCGCTGACCTGGCCAAGGCTCTCGGCGGCAGCGCCACGACGGGAGAGTTCGGCGCCGTCCCGTCGGGGGACATCGTCATCGTGTCCGTGTTGTATGCCGACGTCGTTCCGGTCGTCGCCCAGTACGGGGACGCCCTCGCGGGCAAGGTCATCGTCGACATCAGCAACCCGTTCAATTCCGCGGCCGACGGGCTGGCGATCCCTGATGACACCTCCGTGGCGCAGGAAGTTGCCAAGGTGGCCCCGGCCAGCACCAGCGTGGTGAAGGCATTCAACACGATCTTCGGTGTGGTGCTGGCCCAGGGCCGGCCGCTCGACGTCTTCATCGCCGGCGACGACGCGCGCGCCAAGGCGGCCGTGGCGGAGTTCATCGAGAGCCTCGGGCTGCGCCCACTGGACGTCGGCGGCTTGAACATGGCGCACTGGCTGGAAGGAACGGGCCTGGTCGTGATGGGCCTGGCCCGCCACGGGGTGGGGAACTTCGACTTCGCCCTCGGCGCCACCGTTCCCGCCTGAGCCACCCCGGTCCCCGCCGTCAACGACAAGGGGCGCCGTGCGCCCGGGCAATGGTTGATGGATCACTGAAAGGAATTCTCTAATGAAGCTTGGTTTCGCTATTCCCATAGTCGGGCCCGCGGTCAGCGGAGCCGCTGACCTGGCCGCGTTCTGCCGCGGACTTGAGGACCTTGGTTATGACACGCTGTGGGTCGGCGATCGCTTGGTCACGCCGGTTGATATGCACAGCGCCTACCCGGGCAAAGAACAGCCGTACCCGCCGCAGATGACTCGTTACCTCGACCCGGTGCTGCTGTGGACGGTCGCCGCGACGGCAACCAGCCGGGTGCGACTGAACTCCAGCACGCTCAGCACGTTCTACTACGAGCCGGTGCACTTGGCCCGGCTGCTGACCACGCTCGACGTGCTGAGCGACGGCCGCCTTGACGTTGGCGTGGGAATCGGGTGGATGAAGGACGAGCACGATATCGCCCGCGGCGCGGACTGGCGCCGACGCGGACGGATGCTCGATGACCTGCTGGCGTTCCTACACCGGTGGTGGACGACCACCCCGGTGTCCTGGGACAGCGAGTTCTTCTCGCTGCCGCCGGTCCATGCCGAGCTGCGTCCGGTCCAGGCCGGCGGTCCGCCCATCTGGATCGGCGGTGTCAGCGAGGCCGCGATGCGCCGGGTCGGCCGCAGCGGCACCGGCTGGCTGGGGGTCGAGGAGCTGCAGGACGAGTTCACTGACCACTTGTGGTCGATTGCGCGCGGTGCGGCGCAGGAGGCCGGCCGCGATCCCGACGCGCTGAAGACCGCCATGCGGATCAACCTCGAACCGGGCACGTCGGTCGACTCGCTTGCCGGCAAGCTCAAGCGCCTGGCCGGGTCCGGCGTTGATGAGGCGTTCGTGGACGCGTTCGCAGCGTTTCCCAGCCTTGACCAGACGCTTGACTTCGCGAGCCAGGTGATCGCGCACACCGGTCGGTTGTGACTCGTGGGAAAGCTGGACGGCAAGATGGCTCGTAGCTGTGTGCCCAAACTACGGCCGGGCCGGACGCAGGATCCGCAGCGCGCCGGGAAGCGCGCTGATCTCCGCGGGCAGCGGGCAGGCGAAATCGCCGTCGGCGTAGACGTTGATCCCGGGGCACTCCACGTGAATCGAGCGGGCCCGCGTCGTGCTCACCTCGTCGAGGTCGATGTGGGTGCCCTTCATCACGGTGGGGAACAGGCGCACCAGCTTCGTCCGCGACGCCGAGTGCACCATGGTGATGTCGAGCAGGCCATCGGTGGGATCGGCGTGCGGGCAGATCAGCATGCCGCCGCCGTAGCTTCGCGTGTTGCCGAAGGCCGCCAGCGTGATGTCGTCATCGATCTCCCGCGTCCCGTCCAGCACCATGCGAAACGGCAAGAGCCGCAGTTGCGATAGTTCGGCGAGCATCGCCAGGTAGTAGCGCAGCCGCCCGTGCGGCCACGTCATCCGGTTGGCCCGGTCGGTCACCAGGGAGTCGAATCCGGTGGCGGCGACGGTGCCGAACCATTTCTCGGAGCCGGTGCTGTCGCGAATCTTTCCCAGGTCGACGGTTTCGGCAAAGCCGTCGGCGACGATGTCCGCTGCGGCTTCCGGATCCTTTGTGGGAAGGCCGAATTCGCGGGCGTGGTCGTTACCCGTCCCCGCCGCCACGATGCCGATCGGAACGTCGGTGCCCGCGAGCACCTGCAGCGCGTTGGAGACGACGCCGTCGCCGCCGGTCGCCATGACGGCGTCGGCACCCTTCTCCAGTGCCGCGCTCACCAGGTAGCGCGCGTCTTGTGCGTCGTCGCCGATGATCTCGACGACCTCCACACCGCGGTGGTGCAGCCGCGCGATCGCGCGCTCCGCCGCCCGGATCGCCGTGCCGTGTCCGGAGACGGGATTGGTCAGCGCGATCACCTTCGTGATCTCGCGCCGGCTCATGGAATCAGCTTGCCGGGGTTGAGGATTCCGGCCGGGTCCAGGGTCGCCTTGACCGCGCGCAGGACATGCACCCCGAGCTCGCCGACCTCGTCACGCATCCATGGCCGGTGGTCGGCGCCGACCGCATGATGGTGGGTGATCGTCCCGCCGGTGGCCATGATCGCGTCGCAGGCGGCCGCTTTGGCGGCCCGCCATTGTTCGATCGGGTTGCCGCGCTGACCGGCGACGACGGTGAAGTACAGCGACGCGCCGGTGGGGTAGACGTGCGAGATGTGACACATCACCAGCGCCGGCGTGCCGATCTTCGCCAGTGTATCGGTAAGCGCTTGCGTAACAGCGGCTTTGAGCGCAGGAATATTGGACCAGTCGGTCGCGGTCTCGAGGGTCTCGCAGAGCGCACCGGCCGACAGCAGCGAATCGCGCAGATACGGTGCGCCGAACCGCCCGTGCTCCCACGCCCGCGCCGGCGCTTCACCCAGCGACGTTCCGCCCTGGGCCACCAGCAGCGAGCTGGTTTCGGCGTGCCGGCTTTCGACGTGTTCTTTGGTGCCCTCGAACACGGTGATGCCCAGGCAGCCGCCGGTGATCTGGCTTTCGCCAATGGACTCGGTGGTGGCCAGGTTGACCCCGGTCTCGGCCTCGTCGGAGAGCCGGATGACCGTGGAGCCGGTGGCCGTTTGCGTGACGGCGCGCAGCGCCGCGGCGCCGGTCTCGAAGTCGGGGAAGGACCACGCCTCATAGCGGGCGGCCTCCGGCGCCCGGTGCACGCGCAGCCGGACCCGCGTGATGACACCGAAGACGCCCTCCGACCCGATAAGCAGCTGACGCAGGTCGGGGCCCGCGGCGGACTCGGGCGCACGGCCCAGGTCCAGGGTGCCCACCGGCGTCACCACGCGCAGGCCGCGCACCATGTCGTTGAATCGGCCGTAGCCCGCCGAGTCCTGCCCGGACGAGCGCGTCGCGGCGAAGCCACCGATCGTGGCGTATTCGAAGCTCTGCGGGAAATGCCTGAGCGAAAAGCCTTGGGCGCCAAGCATGCGCTCCGCATCCGGCCCGGTGACACCGGCTTCGAACACGGCCTGGCCGGACACCTCGTCGAGCGAGATCAGTCGATCGAGGCGGCGCAGGTCGAGGGCGACGACGGCGGGGAATTCACCGCGGATCGGATCCAGGCCGCCGACCACGCTGGTGCCGCCGCCGAACGGCACGACGGCGATGCGATGGTGCGAGCAGTAACGCAGGATCGTGGCGACTGCGTCCTCGTCGCCGGGGAGCAGGATCGCGTCGGGCGCATCCTGCACCCCGGTATCCCTGCGGCGCAGCAGGTCGAGCGTGGACTTGCCGCCGGCGTGCAGCAGCCGGTCCCGGTCGTCGGTACGGCAGTAGGCGGCGCCGACGAGTTCGGCCAGCGCGTCGAGGTGCGCCTGCGGCAAGGCCGACGGCCGGAGGCGCACCGCGTCGGCTGCGAGTTCGGCCGCATCGGAATCCTCCACGCCGACAGCCTGTTTCAGCAGCGCCCGGATTCCCTCGGAGAGCGGCTTGGCCGCCGCGGGGTCACCCCACGCGTTCCACTTCATCGGGGGGACGAGGCCCTCGGGTTGCGTCATGCGTTACAGTATTACACATGCTGTCAATCAGTAACGCTCCGACTGTGGCGGACACGGGGGAGCGCATCCTCGCGGCGGCAGCCAGCTGTGTGGTCGACTTCGGGGTGGACCGGGTCACCCTGGCCGAAATCGCCCGGCGCGCCGGCGTCAGCAGGCCCACGGTGTACCGCCGCTGGCCGGACACGAAATCGATCGTCGCGGCGCTGTTGACCCGGCACGTCAGCGAGGCGATGCGGGACGCGCCGCTGCTCGGTGATGACCGCGAATCCCTTGTGCGACAGATCGTTACGGTGGCCGACTTGCTACGACGGGACCGGCTCGTCATGTCGGTGCTGCACTCCGAGCTCGCGCCGATCTACATCACCGAACGCCTGGGGACCAGCCAGCACATGCTGATCGACGCCCTGGCCGCCCGGCTCGCAGTGGCCCAGCGCACCGGCAGCGTCCGCGCCGGTGACCCCGTCCAGATGGCCACGATGGTGTTGTTGATCGCCCAGTCCACCATTCAGTCGGCCCAGATCGTCGAACCGATCCTGGACGCCGACGCGCTGGCCGGCGAGCTCGCCCACTCGCTGAACGGATACCTGTCGTGATACCCGATCCCACCGCGCTGAACGCCGCCCGCCGCGCGGCCGATCTCGCGGCCCTGGCCGAGGGCGAGCCGCTGGACGTCGTCGTGATCGGCGGCGGCATCACCGGCGCCGGCATCGCACTGGATGCCGCCTCACGGGGCCTGCGGGTCGCGTTGGTGGAAAAGCACGACCTGGCCTTCGGCACCAGCCGCTGGAGCTCCAAGCTCGTCCACGGCGGGCTGCGCTACCTGGCCACCGGCAACGTGGGCATCGCCCGGCGCAGCGCCGTCGAGCGCGGAATCCTCATGAGCCGCAACGCCCCCCATCTCGTTCGCGCGATGCCGCAACTGGTTCCGCTGCTGCCGTCCATGAGCCGGGGCAAACGCGCCCTGGTGCGCGCCGGGTTCCTGGCCGGCGACGCGCTGCGGATGCTGGCGGGAACGCCGTCGTCGATCCTGCCCCGGTCGCGCCGAGTCGGCCCGGACCGCGTCGCGCAGATGGCGCCGACCGTGCGACGCGAGGGCCTGGACGGGGGTCTGCTGGCCTATGACGGGCAGCTGATCGACGACGCCCGGCTGGTCACCGCGGTCGCTCGCACCGCCGCGCAGCACGGCGCCCGGATCCTGACCTACGTGGCGGCGTCGAAGGCGACCGGAACCAGGGTGCGGTTGACCGACCAGCGCACGGGGGAGTCGTTCGACGTCTCGGCGCCGGCGGTCATCAACGCGGCCGGGGTGTGGGCCGCCGAGATCGACGGCCTGTTGCGGCTGCGGCCCAGTCGCGGCACGCATCTGGTGTTCGATGCCGGCGCCTTCGGCAATCCCACTGCGGCGCTGACCATCCCGATTCCGGGCGAGCTCAACCGGTTCGTGTTCGCCATGCCCGAGCAGCTGGGCCGGGTGTACCTGGGGCTGACCGACGAAGCGGCGCCCGGCCCGATCCCGGACGTGCCCACCCCGTCGGCAGAGGAGGTCGCGTTCCTGCTCGACACGGTCAACACCGCGTTGGGGGTGGCGCTCGGCCCGGCCGACGTGATCGGCGCCTACGCGGGGCTGCGGCCGCTCATCGACACCGGCGAGGGCCGCACCGCCGACGTCTCGCGCGAGCACGCCGTCGTGGAGTCGGCGTCCGGGATCATCAGCGTGATCGGCGGCAAACTCACCGAATACCGCTACATGGCGCAGGACGTGCTGGATCGCGCCGTCAGCGTCCGGCACCTGCGCGCCGCAAAGTGCCGGACGCACGACCTGCCGCTGATCGGCGCGCCCGCCAACCCGGGGTCGGTCGGCCCGGGCTCGGTTGCCGGGTTGCCCGCGTCGCTGGTGCGGCGGTACGGCGCCGAGGCGGCCAAGGTCGTCGCCACCGCCTCCTGCAAGCGCCCGACGGAACCGGTGGGCGAGGGCATCGACGTCACCCGGGCGGAATTCGAGTACGCGATCACCCACGAGGGCGCCCTGGACGCCGCCGACGTCCTGGATCGGCGCACCCGCATCGGCTTGGTGGAATCCGACCGCGAGCGGGTGGCCGCGGTGGCCGAGGAGTTCGTGGAGCGGTTCGGCTAGGGCGCCAGGCTGCTTTCGATTCTGACTGTAAATATCGAATGGTAGTTACTATTATTTTGTCATGACCACCACCACGCGCGTTCCCGTACTCATCGTCGGCGCCGGCGCCGGCGGCCTCGCCACCTCCGCATTGCTCGCCAGGCATGGGGTACGTTCGCTGCTGGTCGAGAAGCGGCATGAGGTCTTCATCTATCCGAAGGCCCGCAACCTGAGCTTTCGCAGCCTGGAAATCCTGCGTGGCCTCGGTCTCAGCGACCAGGTACACGCGGTGGCCGACCATGTCTCGGCCCTGATGGTCAGGCCCGCGCTCAACAGCCCCGAGGAGAAGCTGGCCATCGACGTCAACGCGGTCTTCGCGGGACTCGATGCGCTGAGCCCGGAGCCCGCGGCGCAGTACTGTCCGCAGAGCAGGCTGGAGCCGATCCTGCTCGCCGAAACGCGCCGACGGGGAAGCGAGATGCGGTACGGGACGGAAGTGGTGTCGCTCGAGCAGGACGGGGCCGGCGTCACCGCGGTGGTCCGCGACCGGGATTCGGGGGAGCCGGAGACCATCCGCGCCGACTACCTCGTCGGCGCCGACGGCGTGCACAGCCCGATCCGAAACTGGCTGGGCATCACCACATCCGGCTACGGCGCACTGCCGATCTACGTCGTGTTCATCTACTTCCGGGCGCCCTGGACGAAGTTCGTCTCGCACCTGGCCGACGGCGATGGCGTGCAGGTCAAGAACGCCGACGTCGACGGCATCTTCCTGCTGGTCGAGGGCGACCTGGGCATGTTCATCACCATGTATTTCCCGGGCAGCGGCGAGACGGCCGACCAGTTCACCCCGCAGCGGTGCCGCGATGTGCTCACCAAGGCGTTCGGCGAGCCGATCGACATCGACGTCATCGAGGTCGCGGCGTGGCAGCCCTACGAGCAGGTCGCCGACCAATTCCAATGCGGCCGCGCCTTTCTCGTCGGCGATTCGGCGCACACCATGCCGCCGTTCAAGGCCGGGGGAGCCAACACCGCGATTCAGAGTGCCCACAACTTGGCATGGAAGCTCGCCGCCGTGCTGGACGGGACCGCAGGTCCGGCGCTGCTGGAGACCTACCACGCCGAACGCCACCCGGTGGGGCGATTCGCGGCGCGCCAGTCGCTGACCGGCCCGACTCTAGCGGTGCTCCCCTTGAGCGACGACCGCCCTTTGTTGCCGGCCGACGAAGAGTGCTCGATGTTCGAATTGCTCATCGGATACCGCTACCACTCGGCGGCCATTGTGAACGGGCAGGGGGAGCCGGACACGGTGCAACTGGTCTCGGAGTTGCGCGCCCAGCCCGGCACCCGGGTGCCGCACGTGTGGGTGCCCGACGGTGTCTCGACGCTGGACCTGCTGGGCCCGGGATTCACGGTGCTCACCGGCGACGAGCGCTGGTGTGCCGCTGCGGCTTCGGTGTCGGTGGCCGCACGGCGCGTCTACAGCGACGAGTGGGCGGCGGCCACCGGGCTCGGCCCTTCCGGCGCCCTGCTGGTTCGCCCCGACGATTTCGTCGGCTGGCGCTGTGACACGCTACCCGCCGACCCGGAAGGCGAACTGCGGCAGGCGCTTACGACGATCCTGAGCCGCTGAGGACTCCGCGAGCGTAACCACACTGCGATTTCAAACCCGATTTTTCGCAGTACGGTTACGCTCGCGAGCGCACGAAGTTCGAGCGTAAGGAATTACAGCGGGATGTTCTTGTGGCGTCCGCGGCGCGCCGGCGCCTGGGCCAGCGCCTCGGTGAGCTTGCTGCGGGTGTGCGACGGGTCGATCTTCTCGTCGACCACACCGATTTCGATGGCGCTGTCGACACCACCGGCGATCTTCTCGTGCTCGGCCGCCAACTCGTCGTGCAGCGCCTCGCGCTCGTGATCGGCCGCGGCGGCCAGCTTCTTCTTGTGCAGGATGCCGACGGCGGCCTTCGCGCCCATCACGGCCACCTCGGCGTCCGGCCAGGCGTACACCTTGGTCGCGTTGAGCGACCGGGAGTTCATCGCGATGTAGGCCCCGCCGTAGGTCTTTCGGGTGACCAGCGTGACGCGCGGAACCGTGCACTCGCCGAAGGCGTGCAGCAGCTTCGCGCCGCGGCGCACCACGCCGCCCCACTCCTGGTCGACACCGGGCAGGTAGCCCGGCACGTCCACGACCACCACCAGCGGGATGCCGAACGCGTCGCAGAGCCGCACGAAACGCGCTGCCTTCTCGGCGCTTTCGGAGTTAAGGCAGCCGCCCAGCCGCAGCGGGTTGTTCGCCAGCACGCCGACCGTCCGGCCGGACAGCCGGCCCAGGCCGATCACCATCGACGGCGCCCAGTTGGCCTGGAACTCGTCGAACGGGGTCTCGTCGTCCAGGATCGCGGTCACGATCGGACGCACGTCGTAGGCCCGCCGCGACGATTCCGGCAGCAGCGCGTGGATGTCGGTGTCACCCGCTTCGGCCTTGGTGCGGTCGAAATGCCCCTGCTGGCAGAACAACCCGACCAGGCGGCGACCGCGCTCGTACGCGTCGAGTTCGTCGTCGGCGACGATGTGGCACACCCCGGACTTCTTGTGGTGGGTCTCCGGGCCGCCCAGGGACGCCATGTCGACGTCCTCACCGGTGACGCTGCGCACCACGTCGGGCCCGGTGACGAACACCCGGCTCTCGGGCGCCATCACGATGACGTCGGTCAGCGCGGGGCCGTAGGCGGCGCCGCCGGCCGCGAAACCGACGACCACCGAGATCTGCGGGACGTATCCCGACGCGCGGATCATCGCCTCGAACACCGTGCCGACCGCGTGCAGCGCCTTGACGCCCTCGGCCAGCCGGGCCCCGCCGGAGTGCCAGATACCGACGATCGGGCTCTGTTCCTCGATGGCGGTGTCGTAGGCGTTGACGATGTGCGCGCAGCCCTCGACGCCCATGGCGCCGCCCATCACCGTTCCGTCGGTGCAGAACGCGATGGTGCGCACACCGTTGACGGTGCCCGACGCCGACAGCACCCCGGAGCGGTCACGCTCGTGCAGCAGCTCGACGCTGCCCTCGTCGAAGAAGTTGCTCAGACGCAGCAACGGGTCCCTGGGGTCGAGCGACTCGCCGACCGACGCGGGGGCCATGATTGTCATCGCAAGGTCTCCTGTTCTCCGGTGTGCTCTCGGTTGAGAAGCGGTGATCAGTACCGCCCGAACACGATCGCGACGTTGTGGCCGCCGAATCCGAACGAGTTGTTGATCGCGTATTCGTAGTTGCCCGGCCGCGGCTTACCCGACACCACGTCCAGATCGATCTCAGGGTCGAGGTTTTCCAGGTTCAGTGTCGGCGGAACGACCTGGTCCCGCAGGGCTTGCACCGTCAGGATCGATTCGACCGCACCCACGGCGCCGACCGAGTGCCCCAGCGCCGCTTTGGGCGCGTAGACCGCGGCGTTGCCACCGTGGGGGCCCAGCGCGTTGTTGATCGCCTTGCTCTCGGCGACGTCACCCACCGAGGTGCCGGTGGCGTGGGCGTTGACGTGCTGGATGTCGGAAGGAGACAAGCCCGCGAGCTGAATCGCCCGGCTCATCGCGTGCCCGGCCCGCAGCCCGTTGGGGTCGGGCGCCACCATGTGGTAGCCGTCCGAGGTGATGGCGGCACCCATGATGCGGGCCAGGATGTTGGCCCCACGAGCCTTGGCGTGCTCCTCGGTCTCGATCACCATGAGCGCCCCCGCCTCGCCGAACACGAAGCCGGTGCGGTCCCGGTCGAACGGGCGGCACGCGCCCGCCGGGTCGTCGTTCTTGGTCGACATCACGATCCGCATCTGGGCGAACGCCGCGATCGGCACGGCTTCGATCTTGGTCTCCACACCACCGCAGATGGCGATGTCGGCCTCGCCGAAGACGATGTTGCGCCACGCCTGGGCGACGCCCTCGGAGCCGGACGCGCACGCCGAAACGGGAGTGATCACACCCGCCTTGGCATGCCGCTCCAGGCCCACCGCCGCGGCGGCGCCGTTGGGCATGTACTTCTGCACCCCGAGCGGCGAAACCGCCTTCATGCCACGAGCGCGCATGTCGTCGTAGCTGAAGACCATCTCCTCCGAGGAGCCCAGACCGGTGCCGATGGACACCATCAAGCGGTCGGAGTCGACCTCGGGCGAGCCGGCGTTCTCCCAGACCCGCCGGCTCAAGATGGTGGACATCCGCTGCAGATAACCCGTCCGGCGCAGCTCGACGCGGGTCATCTGGCTGTCGAATTCCTCCAACAGATGCCCGCCGATCTTCACCGGCAGGTCGAACTCCTCGACGAACGGGTCCTCGAGTTTGCGGATACCACTTTGGCTGTCCAACAACAGCTTCCAGGTGGTTTCGGCATCAGTTGCCAGAGCGGTCGTCATAGCGACGCCAGTGACGACCACGTTCGGGAGAGTTTTCCCGGTAACTAGCTCTGTCATGGGGCTTGCGAACGTTCCTTCCGTACTTGTCGGCTCTTCCCCGGGCCGTTACGGCCCGGGTCGTCGCCCGACGCCGTGCTCAGTACCGCCCGAAGGCGAGCGCCACGTTGTGGCCCCCGAATCCGAACGAGTTGTTGATGGCGTAACGGAAATCGCCGTAGCGAGGTTCGCCCGCGACAACATCAAGGTCGATCTCGGGATCAGGGGTTTCGTAGTTGAGTGTTGGCGGTATCACGCCGTCCCGAAGGCTCAATACCGTGAGAACAGATTCCAGCGCACCGACCGCTCCGATGGAGTGGCCCAGTGCGGATTTCGGTGCGTACACCGCCGCTTGCTCGCATCCGGCGACCCGGATGGCGTTGGCCTCGGCCGTGTCGCCGATCGGTGTTGCCGTCCCGTGCGCGTTGACGTGATCAATGTCCTTGGGGGACAAGCCCGCCAACTCCAGCGCCCGCGTCATCGCCCGGCCGGCGCGCACGCCGTCGGCCGCCGGCGCCACCATGTGGAAGGCGTCCGAGGTGATGCCGGCGCCCATCAACCTGGCCAGCGGCTTGGCGCCGCGGGCCTTGGCGTGCTCCTCGGTCTCGATGAGCATCATGGCCCCGGCCTCGCCGAACACGAACCCGTCACGGTCCTTGTCGAACGGCCGCGATGCGCGTTCGGGCTCATCGTTGCGAGTGGACATGGCCCGCATCATGGAGAATGCCGCGATGGGCAGCGCCTCGATGGGACCCTCGACGCCACCGCACACGGCGACATCCGCGTCGCCCATGACGATCTGGCGCCACGCGTGGGCGATCGCTTCGGAGCCCGACGAACAGGCCGACACCGGGGTGATGACCCCGGCGCGCGCCCCGAGCTGCAGGCCCACCACCGCCGCGGCGCCGTTGGGCATGATCATCTGAACGGCGAGCGGCGACACCTTGCGGGGGCCGCCCTCGTTCATCAGGTCATAGCTCTCGACGATCCTTTCGGCGCCACCGAGCCCGGTGCCGACCACGACCGAGAACCGGTCGGGGTCGAGCTCCGGGGTGCCGGCAGATTCCCACAGCTGAGTGCTGAGCAACTTGGCCAGCCGCTGGACGTAGGACATCCGCCGCAAGTCGAGCCTGCTCATGTGCTCGTCGATGGGCTCCTTGAGGTGACCCCCGATCTTCACGGGCAGGTCCCACTTGGTGACGAACTCGTCTTCGAGAACGTGGATGCCGCTTTCGCCGGCCAACAAACCCTTCCACGTGCTCTCGATGTCCGACGCGACCGATGTCGTCGCCGTGACGGCGGTTACCACAACGCTGGGGTAACCGCCATTAGCAGTGGAAGGCTTGCTCACTTGTCCGCGTCCATCCTCGCCTTGACGTTGGCGACGGCGTCGGGGTTCTCGGTCTCCAGCTTGGCGCGCAGCGCCTCGGCAGCCTCGGGGTTCTCTTCCTCGAGCTTCTGGATGTAGGAGACGACATCACCGACGGTGCGCAGGCCGGCGAGGTCCTCGTCCGGGATCTTCACGCCGTACTTGTCCTCGGTCTGCACGGCGATCTCAACCATCGACAGCGAGTCGATGTCCAGGTCGTCGACGAACGACTTCTCCGGGGTGACCTCGGACGGCTCGATACCGGTGACCTCTTCGATGATCTCCGCGATACCGGCGATGATTTCTTCCTGGCTGACGGCCACAGCGTCTTCCCTTCGTAATGTGTTGTGTTGATCGAACAGAGCGTTATAGAGCGTTATGTGGTTGTACTGGATGCGGCTTTCTAGAGTTCGGCCAGTGCGTCCAGGTCTGCGGGTGCCTTGACGGCGCGGGTGGTGACCCCCCGAAGTTCTCGTTTGGCGATACCCGTCAGAGTGCCCGCGGGCGGGAACTCCACGGCCGCCGTGACCTCGCGGTCACGCATGGTCGCCGTGCACAGGTCCCAGCGCACCGGCTGGGTCAGCTGGGCGACAAGCGCCTCCATGGCCGCCGCCGCGGAGGCGACGGGCTGCCCGTCGCGGTTCGACAGCAGCGTGGCAGTGGGCTCGGCGGTCGCGACGGCGGCCGCAGCGGCGGCGTAGCGGTCGAGGGCCGGCGCCATGTACTTGGTGTGGAACGCCCCGGCCACTCCGAGCGCGCGGACCCGGGCCTTGGCCGGCGGGTCCTCGGCCAGCTTCTCCAGCGCCGTCAGCGGGCCGGCGGCGACGATCTGGCCGGCGGCGTTGCGGTTGGCGGGGAACAGGTCGAGCTGCTCGAGGCGGGCCAAGACCTCGGCCTCGTCACCGCCGAGCACGGCGGACATGCCGGTCGGCTCGATGGCGCACGCCTTGGCCATTTCGGCGCCGCGGGTGGCGGCCAGCGCGACGGCGTCATCGGCGGCCATCACACCGGCGATCGCGTACGCCGCGATCTCGCCGACGGAGTGGCCCGCCACGATCAGGTCCGCATTCTTGGTTTCGGAGGAAAGCAGGCCGCGCTTGGTGAGTTCCTGGTGGGCCAGCAGGGTGGCGGCGACGACCAGGGGCTGGGTGACCGCGGTGTCGGTGATCTCCTCGGTCGACGCGGTGGTGCCCAACCGGACCAGGTCGAGGCCGCTGGCCTTCGACCACAGGTCGAGCTGGTCCGCGGCGCCCGGCAGGTCGAGCCACGGCGAGAGCATCCCCTCGGTCTGCGAACCCTGTCCGGGCGCAAGCAATGCAATCACGTGTTTAAGAGAACACTGTGGAAACGGTTTTGGCGGGTGTAACAGATTATGAACCTCGTCTTAGGTTTTTGTGTAGTCCCCACAAAATAGCTCCGTAAGCTACGTGTTCGATACCGTGCCGCGACCTGTGGCCTGGGTCACTACGTCTCGGATTGACCCCCGATAGCGGCCCTGACCGGCAGCGGAACCGGAGGCATCGCGTTGGTGCCGACGCTGGCGGGAGCGGTGGGGTAGTTGAGCTGCCCGACGGTCGCCGCCACTCGCAGCACGTATGCGTCGCGGGGCTGGGTGGGATCGCGTCCGGTGAAGTCGGTGATCCGCTTGAGCCGATAGCGCACCGTGTTTGGATGAACGAACAACTTTCTGGCACAAGCTTCAATCGCGCCGCCACAATCTAAGTAAGCGTCAAGAGTCTCGATGAGCGTGGGCCCCGCGTCGGCCAGCGGCCCCATGACGTCGGTGTGCAACGCCACGATGGCCGAGGAGTCCCCCATCAGGGCGCGTTCGGGTAGGAGCTCCCGCGCCAGCACCGGCCGCGGCGCCCCCCGCCAGCCGCCGACGGCGTTCATCCCGGAAATTGCCTCGCTGGCGCTGTGGTACGCCGCGGTCAGCATCGGCGCCGTCGGTCCGATGACCACGGGCCCGTCGGAGAACGCGTTCAGCAGTTCGCCGAGGAATTTGTCGGTTGGCGACAGTTGGCCCGACACGATGGCGACCAGCCAGGTGCCGTGCACGTCCGTGAGGGCCGCGCGGCCGTGCCGTGCGGCGATGTCGCGGACGTGCTGGCTGGCCCGCTGGCTGTCGCCCGGCCCGGTGGTGCCGTCACGTCCGGGTGCGGGCGCCCCGACCACGACGGTGGCCGGGGCGGTGGTGTCCCAGTTCAGCGCGGCGGCCCGGGACAGCAGCTCGGGGCCGGTGTCGCCGCGGACCACCGCGTCGACCACGCTGGCCTCCATCCGGCTGTCCCAGGTGCCGCGCGCCTCGGCCGCGTTGGCGTAGGCCGACGCGGCGGTGAACGCCAGGTCGCGGCTGTACTTCAACACGCCCACGGTCAGCGCGGTCAACTGATCCTCGGAGCGGGCCACCAGCGGCAGCACCTCCTCGAAGAACTCCATCGTGACGCGCACCATGTCGACGCTGTGCCGCAACGCGATCCGGCGGGCCAGGTCCTGGGGCACCAGCTCGAAGGCCTGGGCGGTGTAGCTGACGTTGCTGTGCGGGTCCTGCATCCACTCGACGAAGTTGTTGATGGACGTCTGCACCACCAACGCCACGCTGGCCCGCTGCGAGGCTTCCAGGTCGGCGAAGAACGGCAACCGGTCCTGCATCACCGAGACGGCTTCGGTGGCCAGCCGGCCGGAGTACTGCTTGAGCCGGCGCAGCACGGAATCCGGCACCGTGTCCAGCAGCTCGAGTGGAGACCGGGGCTGCTTGGCGAACGGGCCGGCGAACGGGTTGTCATTCACCCCTAAAACCTACGCCACTTTTCTAGAAGGATTCGCCAAAGGGTGGGGTGTTTTGGCTGTCCGAGGAGCCGCGAGCGTGAAGGTAGCTTCACGCTCGGCGCCGAACGTGAAGGTAGCTTCACGCTCGGCAGAAGGCGCTGGCCCGCTAGGCCACGCCGGGGTCGGACGTCTGCTCGGGCGCGGCCTGTACGTCGTCGATCTTGTACTGGCGCGCGGCCGCGACGGGAACCGAGGGGTCGATCTCGCCGTCGCGCGCCAACGCCTCCAGCACCGCGACCACCTGCGACTCGGCGTCGGTGTTGAAGTAACGCCGCGCGGCGGGCCGGGTGTCCGAGAAACCGAAACCGTCGGTGCCCAGGGTGACGAACGTGTTGGGCACCCACGGCCGGATCTGCTCCGGGACGGCGCGCATCCAGTCCGAGACCGCGATCACCGGGCCGCTGGCGTTCGCCAGGGCCTGGGTCACGTAGGCGGTGCCGGCCGGCCGGTCGGGGTAGCGCAGCTTCGCCTTCTCGACGGCCACGCCGTCGCGGTTCAGTTCGCCCCAGCTGGTCACCGACCAGACGTCGGCGGCGACGTCCCACTCGGCGGCCAGCATCTCGGCCGCCTGCAGCGCAGACGGCATCGCCACGCCGGAGGCCAGGATGTGCGCCGTGTTCGCGCGCTGTTCGGTGGCGGGACGGTAGCGGTAGATGCCGCGCAGCACGCCCTCGGGATCGAAGTGCTCCGGCTCCGGCGGCTGCACGTACGGCTCGTTGTAGATCGTGATGTAGAAGTACACGTCCTCGGGGTCGTCGCCGAACATCCGCGCCAGCCCGCTCTCGACGATGTAGGCGATCTCGTAGGCGAACGCCGGGTCGTAGGCCACCACCGCCGGATTGGTGCTCGCCAGCAGCAGCGAGTGGCCGTCGGCGTGCTGCAGACCCTCGCCGGTCAGCGTGGTGCGCCCCGCGGTGGCCCCCAGCAGGAAGCCGCGGGCCATCTGGTCGGCGGCGGCCCACAGGCCGTCGCCGGTGCGCTGGAAGCCGAACATCGAATAGAAGATGTAGATCGGGATCATCGGCTCG
>NZ_LZJG01000071.1:0-1355 GCF_001667785.1 Mycobacterium sp. E3247
TCAAACGGCTGAAAGTTGGTGCCACGCGGCGGTTTTCGGCCACCACCCGGGAGTCGTTGTTGGCGGATCTGCGCCGGATACTCGATCCGGATTACGGCGTGCGTGCGCGAGAGATCGCCCGGCACATGACCAAACCCGCTGAAAGCGTTGTCAAGGCCGCTGACGTGGTGGAGAAGTTTGCCGGCTCGCGGAGTCGCGCCTGATCGGCAAAGCCGACAGCGCGGATGTGTGCCGCACTGTCAGCGTCCTGACTCCGGCGCCGGCGCCGAACTAGTTGCCGCTTCTGGAGACACGGGACCACACTTTCTGGCACACTAGATATCTGATCAGCCGACGATGCCTGGGGGTCGCGTCAAACCGTCAAAGGTCGTCACAGTCCAATGGTCGGGGGGATAGGGCCGATGATATTGGCTTCGTCACACCCGACGGCGCCCGGTGGGAATTGCCGGTTCGCCCGCTCGCGGAACCTCATTCCCCATGCCATGCAACGAAAACAGTCAATCCCAATAGGGAAGGGAGAGACTGAAATTAGGGCCGAAAGACCCTACTCTGAAGTGTTGCCGGGGCAAGGGAAAAGTGATTAAGGTTACAACGCGATGAAATTTGCTGTGGCAAGCTACGGGACGCGCGGTGACATAGAGCCGTGCCTCGCTATCGGGCGGGAACTGACGCGCAGAGGGCACGAAGTCCGCATGGCCGTCCCGCCCAATCTTGTTGAGCTCGCGCAGGAAGCAGGCCTGGCGGCCATCGGCTACGGACCCGACATGCACGACTTCTGGAGCGACGAGTTCATCCGCGACTTCTGGAAGAATTTCGTGCGCGGGCCCATCAAGTTGATGCGCGACGCATGGGAGCCGGTGCTGCGGAACTGGCAGCTGATGAGCTCGTCACTGATGTCGGTCGGTGCCGGCGCCGATTTGATCTTCACCGGACAGCTCTACCAGGACCTCGCGATCAACGTCGCCGACTACTACCGCATTCCGATGGCCACGCTGCATTACATTCCGATGCGGCCCAACGGCGAGCTGATTCCGGCACTGCCCGGGCCGATGGTCCGTACCGGGATGGCGGTGTACGACTGGATGTGTTGGCGGATGAACAAGAGGGCCGAGGACCGGCAGCGCCGCGAGCTCGGACTGCCCGCGGCCACGAAACCCTCGCCCCGGCGGATCGCCGAACGCGGCTCGCTCGAGATCCAGGCCTATGACGAAGTCTGCTTTCCCGGGCTGGCCGCCGAATGGGCGAAGAAATGGGGCGACCGACGGCCCTTTGTCGGCGCGCTGACCATGGAGTTGACCACGGACGCCGACGAGGACGTGGCATCGTGGATCGCCGGTGGATCGCCGCCGATCTGC
>NZ_LZJG01000072.1:0-7991 GCF_001667785.1 Mycobacterium sp. E3247
AGCGGTTCCGCTGCCTGATCCTGGAGTTTCCCGGCTTCGGTGTCAGCGACGACTTCGGCGGCCACCCGATGGTCACCGCGTTCGGGACCGTGTCGCCCTTCCTGGACGCGCTCGAGGTCCGGAAGGTGCACATCGTCGGCAATTCGATGGGCGGCGGGGTCGGCATCAACTTCGCCACCCACAACCCCGACCGCGTCGACCGATTGGTGACCATCGGCGGCATCGGGACCAACATCTTCAGCCCGAGCCCGAGCGAGGGCATCCGGCTGCTGCAGGAGTTCGTCGAGGACCCCACCCGGCAGCGGCTGGTCGACTGGCTCAAGTCGATGGTCTACGACCAGGCGCTGATCACCGAGGAGCTGATCGCGGAACGCTGGGAGCTGGCCACCGACCCGGACACGCTGGCCGCGGCGCGCCGCATGTACGGGAAGGCGGCCTTCGCCGCGATGAACGCCGCGATGGCCGCCTCCGACCGCCCGATGCCGTGGGCCGTCATGCACAAGCTGACCGCGCCCACCCTGCTGACGTGGGGACGCGACGACCGGGTGAGCCCGCCGGACATGGCCCTCATCCCGATGCGCACCATCCCCAACGCGGAGCTGCACATCTTCCCCAATTCCGGGCACTGGGCGATGATCGAGGCCCGGGAGGCGTTCGAGAGCGTCGTGCTGGCGTTCCTCTCGCGGGGCTAGCGGCGACGGCCAGCGCGGCGAAGCCGGGCGAAGCGGGTCGATGCCATCTACACGCCGGCGCCCATGTCTCCCCTCGAAATCGACGCCAGCGCGGAAAAGTGTGAGAAGAGTTGGCGCTAACGTCGATTTCGACGGCCTAGCCGGCCAGGCCTTGGGTCAGCAACGCGCGCGCATCCGGATTGCCGTCCAGGACACGGGTGGTGCGGACGCCGATCCGCCACTCGCCGTCGATCCGCAGCAGCGTGAAATGGTTTGCCGCGCAACGCCATACCCGATAGCCGTCGCCGTGTCGGACCAGCACCAACGACTCGCACACCGCCACCGCCGAGTCGCCGCTGACGGTGACGACGCACGGTCCGAGGAAGTGACAGCACCCCTTGGCCACCAGGTTCTGGTGGGCCGGCGACTGCACCATGGCGCGCACCTCCGCGCGGCCCTCCATGCGCCAGCCGTCGACGTCGTAGCTGCCGTCGCGCGTCCACAAACGCGCGGCCGCTTCGGCGTCCCCCGCATCCACCGCCGGGCCGTAGGAGGCGATGAGGCGGGCGATGTCGCGTTCGTCCTCGAGTCGGCGCAGCCGTGCCGCGATGTCGTCGACATCGGTCATGGTTTTCTCCTCATCGTCGGGGTTACTGCGGTAGACCATTACTAAGCCCTCACACGTTAGGACGAACTGCATGAGCGAGCGGGTTCCGAACCGGGTAATCGACCGGGTCATTGAACTAGGCGACCAGCTGCGCGACCAGGCCGCCGAAGCCGAGCGGATCGGCCGGCTCACCGACGACACGGTCAAGCTGATCAAGGGCGCGGGCCTGATCCGGATGCTGCAGACCAAGCAGTATCAAGGCTTCGAGGTCCACCCGCGCGAGTTCGCCGAGACGACGATGGCGACCGCGGCGCTGGACCCGGCCGCCGGCTGGATCGTCGGCGTGGTGGGCGTGCACCCCTACCAGTTGGCCTACGCGGATCCGAAGGTGGCCGCCGAGATCTGGGCCGACGACGTCGACACGTGGATGGCCTCCCCCTACGCGCCGCAGGGGGTGGCCAGGCCGGTCGACGGCGGCTATTTGTTCAACGGCCGCTGGCAGTTCAGCTCGGGCACCGACCACTGCGACTGGATCATCCTGGGCGCGATGCTGGGCGACGACAAGGGCATTCCGATCATGCCGCCGCAGATGTTGCACATGATTCTGCCGCGCAAGGACTACGAGATCGTCGAGGACTCGTGGAACGTGGTGGGGCTGCGGGGAACCGGCTCCAAGGACGTCATCGTCTCCGACGCGTTCGTCCCGTCCTACCGGACGATGGATGCGACCAAGGTGATGGACGGCACCGCCCAGCGTGAGGCCGGCATGACCGAACCGCTGTACCTGATGCCGTGGTCGACGATGTTCCCGCTGGGCATCTCCGCGGCGACCATCGGCATCGCCGAGGGCGCGCTGGCCGCGCACCTGGATTACCAGCGCGGGCGCGTCGGCGCCACCGGAACCGCGATCAAGGACGACCCCTACGTGATGCACGCGATCGGGGAGGCCGCCGCCGACATCAACGCCGCCCGCCAGGAGCTGCTGGCCAACGCCGACCGCATCTACGACATGGTCGCCGCCGGCAAGGAGGTGTCGTTCGCCGACCGCGCGGCCGGGCGGCGCACCCAGATCCGCGCGGTGTGGCGCGCGGTGGCGGCGGTCGACGAGATCTTCGCCCGCTCGGGCGGCAACGCGGCACGCATGGACAAGCCGCTGCAACGGTATTGGCGCGACGTGCACGTCGGCCACCTGCACGCCATCCACGTCCCCGGCACCGCCTATCACGCGTCGGCGCTGAGTTCGCTGGGTATCGATCCGCCCGAGGGCCCCCTACGGGCTTTGATCTAGGAGAGCGCGTTGACCGATCTGAAAAGCCTGGGCTACATCACCGTTTCGACGAACGACGTCGACCGTTGGCGGCACTTCGCCTTCGGCGTGCTGGGTTTCGCCGAGGGGAAGGGCCCCGACCCTGACGCGCTGTATCTGCGGATGGACGAGCGCGCAGCCCGGCTGATCGTGGTGCCCGGCGACAGCGACCGGGTGCTCACCGTCGGCTGGGAGGTGCGCGACCGCGCTGCCCTGCAACGGGTGAAGGCCACCCTGGACACCGCCGGGACCCCGTTCAAGCAGCTGTCCACCGACGAGGCCGAGCAACGCCGGGTGGAAGAGGTGATCACCTTCGAGGACCCGGCCGGCACCACGCTCGAGATCTTCCACGGTGCGGTGCTCGACCACAGCCCGGTCGTCACCCCGTTCGGCGCGAGATTCGTCACCGGCGACCAGGGCATGGGCCACGTGGTCATACCCGCCACCGACCCCGGCGCGCTGTTCGACTTCTACACCGAGGTGCTGGGTTTCCGGTCCCGCGGCGCGTTCCGGGTGCCGCTGCCGAAAGAGTTTGGGCCCGTGCGGGTTCGGTTCCTGGGCATCAACGAGCGACACCACAGCCTGGCGATCGTGCCGGCCGCACACCAGCGCGACCCGCGCGTGGTGCACATCATGGTCGAGGTCGACAGCCTCGACGCCGTCGGGCAGGCCCTGGACCGGGTCAACGCCGACGGCTTCCAGCTGTCCTCCACCCTGGGCCGGCACACCAACGACAAGATGGTGTCGTTCTACGTCCGCGCGCCCGGTGACTGGGACATCGAATTCGGCACCGACGGTATGCGCGTCGACGAAAGCTATTACACCGCAGAGGAAATCACCGCCGACAGCTACTGGGGCCACCAGTGGATCGGCGACATGCCCGCGGCCATGCGGTTATGACGCCCGATACCGAGGTCACCCCGATCCCGGCCTCCTCGATCACGTCGTGGGATGACGAGGCCGACGTGGTCGTCGCCGGCTACGGCGTGGCCGGGGCCGCCGCGGCGGTGGAGGCGGCGCGTGGCGGCGCCGACGTGCTGGTACTGGAACGCACGGGATCCTGGGGCGGCGCGGCGGCGATGGCCGGCGGGTTCATCTACCTCGGCGGCGGCACCCCGCTGCAAAAGGCCTGCGGCTTCGAGGATTCCGTGGACAACATGGCGGCGTTCCTCAACGTCGCGATGGGACCCGGCGCAGACGCGAACCGCATCGCCGACTACTGCGCCGGCAGCGTCGCCCACTACGAGTGGCTCGTCGGCTGCGGCGTGCCGTTCAAGGCCGAGTTCTTCGCCGAACCCGGCTGGGAACCGATGGGCGACCAGGGCCTGATGTACAGCGGCGGGGAAAACGCCTACCCGTTCAACACCGTCGCCTCCCCCGCCCCGCGTGGGCACGTCCCGCAGATGTCCAACAAGAAGCAGGGCGAGGCCAGCGCCGGCTACATGCTGATGAAGCCGCTCGTCGAGACCGCCACCGCGGCCGGCGCGCGTGCGGTCTACGACGTGCGGGCGCAGCGCCTCATCGTCGAAGCCGACGGTCGGGTGGTCGGCATCCGCGCGCGCCGGTACGGCAGCGAGATGTCGTTTCGCGCGCGTCGCGGCGTCGTGCTCGCGACGGGCAGCTTCGCCTACAACGACGCGATGGTCGCGCGCTACGCGCCGCGGATCGCGGGTCGCCCGGCCGCCTCGATCGAGCAGCACGACGGCCAGGCGATCCGGATGGCCCAGGCGCTGGGCGCCGACCTGGCGCACATGGACGCCACCGAGGTCGCGATCTTCATCGACCCGCAGCAGCTGGTGCGCGGCATCCTGGTCAACGGCCGCGGCCAGCGCTACGTCGCCGAGGACACCTACCCCGGCCGCATCGGCCAACTCACGCTCTACCAGCAGGACAACACCGCCTACCTGATCATCGACGACGACGCCCAACAAGAGGCCAAGGCCTCGTGGTCCCCGAAATTCATGCTGCGCGAGGCGACCTGGGTGGCCGACACCGTCGCCGACCTCGAACGCGACATGGGCCTGGCGCCCGGTTGCCTGCAGGCGACCGTGGCCGCCTACAACGCGGGCGCCGCCCACGGCGAGGACCCCCTGCTGCACAAGAAACCCGAATGGCTCAAGCCCATCAGCTCCCCGGTCGGCGCCATCGACCTGCGCGAGAACACCGGCGGCTTCACCCTCGGCGGGTTGGCCACCACGCTCGACGCCGAAGTGCTCCACGTCAGCGGCCAACCCATCCCCGGCCTCTTCGCCGCCGGCCGCTGCACCGCCGGGCTCGCCGCCTGGGGCTACGCCAGCGGCATCTCACTCGGCGACGGCAGCTTCTACGGCCGCCGCGCGGGCCGATCGGCCGCCCGGGGTTGAACCACGTCGCGAGCGCGATCTCCCACGGCGAAACGCGGCGCGATGGGTCGCGATGACGCTACGCCGCGGTATGGTGACAGCGACAGCCTCTGAGGGTTTGCTCCAAATATGAATCAGGCGACCCGAACAATTTGATCGAATGCCCCCAACAGCATCGATCACTTTTTACATGTTCTTTACTCGGATTCGCCTCAAGTTGCTGGCCCCTTAACCGCGGGTTAGGTTGGTCGGGTTTGCAGCCCCGGCCAGCGTCGATCGGCGGCCTCCCCGCGGATAGCCGCGAACCAACCATTCGTCGTGTGAAAGGGGTTGCGTGTGCGACAACTTTCGCCGTTGCGGGTGGCGTCGACCGCGCTCGGCGCCGCCGCGGGGGTTGGCGATGCGGCCGGCAGGCTCGCCGCCGCCGGCCTCGATGTTGCCGCCCTGCCGGTCCGGGTGGGCGCAAAGCTGCTCTCGGGTGAGGTTTCCCGCTCCACGCTGACCCGGCGTACCGGGCGCGGTGACGGTCGCAGGTGGATCGAGGTCCGCGGAATCGACGGCCCGGCGCGGGCCCGAGCCGTCGTTGATGCGCTGCGGGCACAGCCCGGCGTCGCGAACGCCAGCCTGAATCTCCCGCTGTCGCGGGTGGTCGTCGAGACCGACCCCGACGGAGCGTCGCTGAACGACCTCTGCTCTGCGCTCGATGCAGTCGAATCAGATTGCGGTGCAACGGGCTTCACCCGCGGGGAGAGTCTGCCCGGTGACGGTCTGCTGCTGGCGGCACGCGGCGCGATGGTGGCCGCCAATGTTGCCGCGTTCACGGTCGCCCTCGCGGGGCGGGCATTGCGGTTGCCGGCGGCGCCGATCGCCGTCGAGGCGGTGTCCGCGATCGCGAATCATCAACCGTGGGTGCGCCGTGCGCTCGAGGCCGGGATCGGACCCGGCGCGACGGACATGGCGTTGTCGGTCACCGGCATGGTCGCGCACGTGGTCACGCTGTCGCCGGCGAAACTGTCGGTGGACCTGACGATGCAGGCCTTCAAGGCCGCCGAGTGCCGCGCGGCGGCGCGGGCATGGGACCGCTACGAGCCGGAGTTGGCCCGGCACGCCCAGGATTCGGGGGTGCACCGCGCACCGCGCCCGGTCCGGGCACCGGCTGGGCCGATCGAGCGGCACGGCACGCGCGCGGCGTGGGGGCAGCTGATCGGTGTCGGCCTGACCGGGGCCCTCACCCGCAACGTCACGATGGCCTCCAATGCGGCCCTGGCGGCTTCCCCGAAGGCGATGCGCACCACGCATGAGGCGTTCGCGACCACCCTCGGGCGGGGCTTGGCGGACCGGCACGCGGTGCTGGCGCTGCGCCCGGAGGGTTTGCGCCGGCTCCACAAGGTCGATGCGCTACTGATCGATCCGCGCGTGTTGTGTGGCGCTCAGATGCGGGTGGTGCGCGTCCGCGGCGCCGGCGACGACCAGTTGCTCAGCGCGTGGACCCGCGCGCAGGGACTCCTCGACGACGGCGCGGCCGCGGGCTGGCACCCGATCCATGCGATCGACGGCAACGGCGCGGTCGAGGCGCTGATCGCCCCGGCCGCTCACCCGCTGGCCTCCGCGATGATGACCCAGGCGCGCGACTCCGGCGCTCGGCTGGTGTCGGTCGACACCGACCTGCTCGGCGACTTGCGGCAGGCGTTCGATGACATCCGGCCGGTCAGCGATGGCCGCATCGACGACGCGCTCGCCGATGCGGTGGCCGAGCTGCAACGGGGAGGGCGCACGGTCGCCGTGCTGTCCTCGGCTGCCGCACAAGCCCTTTCGGCCGCCGACCTGGCGCTGGGGATCAAGCCCGACGCCGATGGGCCGCCGCCCTGGCACGCGGACCTGATGATGGAGGACCTCGCGGCGGCCTGGCGGGTGTTGCATGCGTTGCCCGCGGCGCGCAGGGCGAGCCAGCAGGGCATCGCGATATCGGTGGGCGCGTCGGCGCTGGGCGCGCTGTTCATGGTGCCCGGGGTGCGCAGGTTGCGGGGACCGGGCCCGGTGACCGTCGGAGCCGTCGCGGGGATCCTGTCGGGATATCTGCTGGCGCGCCGCACGATCGGCACCCGGATCCCCCGGCCCGCGCCGGCCCACGAATGGCATGCGATGTCCGCCGAGCGGGTCCGCGACGTATTGGCGACGCTGCGCGACTCCGACGAGTGTTCTGCCGCGACGGAATCCGCGCCACGCGGCGCACGGTTCCCCGGCGCGGCATGGGATTTCGTCAAAGCCGCCGGCGCCGAGCTGACCGGCGACCCGTTGACCCCGGTCCTCGCGTTGTGTTCGACCGCGACCGCGGTGTTGGGGTCACCGGCCGACGCGCTACTCGTCGGCACCGTGCTGACCGGGAACGCGATGCTGTCGACCTACCAACAGCTGCAGGCCGAAAACCGGCTGACCCGCCTGCTGGCTCAGCAGGCGCCGCCGGCGCGGTTGGTCACCGCCGCGCGCGGCTACCGTGACGTCGTGGTCGAGCAGTTGCGGCCCGGCGACGTGATCGAGGTGCGCAGCGACGAGGTCGTGCCCGCGGACGCCCGGGTGATCGAGGCGCACGACCTCGAGGTCGACGAATCGTCGCTCACCGGCGAGTCCCTCTCGGTCCAGAAGCAGGTCGAGGCCACACCGGGGGCCGAACTGGCCGAACGTCGCTGCATGATCTACGCCGGAACCACCGTGGTGGCGGGCACCGCGGTCGCGGTGGTCACCGCCGTCGGCGCGGACACCCAGACGCGTCGCGCCGCCGAACTGGCCTCCGGGGACCTGCCCACCGTCGGCCTGCATCATCAACTCAGCCAGCTGATGAGCCGCGCGTTCCCCTTCAGCGCGGGCGGCGGCGTCGCTGTCGGCGCCCTCGGCCTGCTGCGCGCCGGCGGCCTGCGCCAAGCGCTGAGCAGCGCCATCGCGGTCTCGGTGGCGGCCATCCCGGAGGGCATGCCCTTGATGGCGACCCTCGCGCAGTCCGCGTCGGCGCAGCGGCTGGGCGAAGCCGGCGCGCTGGTGCGGGTCCCGCGAGCGGCCGAGGCGCTCGG
>NZ_LZJG01000073.1:0-17781 GCF_001667785.1 Mycobacterium sp. E3247
GATCATGTCGGTCTGGTAGACGTCGGCGCCGTGGGTCTGCTCCGACAGCCCGAAGGCGAACACCTCGCCGGCCTCCAACTGCGCGGCGGCCTTGCGCTTGGCGTCGGAGTTGGCGCTCATCCAGATCGGGCCCAGGCCCAGCGCGGTGACCTGGAAGGGGTACCAGTAGCTCAGCCCGTAGAAGCCCACGATCTCGGCGAACTCGCTGATCCGGTAGGTGTCCCAGCGGCAATCGGCCGCACCGTGTTCCGACGGTGTCAACAGGGACGCGAAGATGCGCTCGCGGCCGATGTGGTCCAAAAACTCGGAGTACCAGACCCGTTCGTGGTCGTCGGACTTCAGCCGCGCCTTGCCCCGCGATTCGAAGAAGTCCACCGTCGCGGCCATGATCTCCCGTGAGCGCCGGTCGGGGTACTGACGTTGCAGGTGGTTGGGATTGAGCAGCATGACGGGCTCCCGCGGGTTCCGGTGAGGACGAGGGTGACGGTACTGCACCGTCGGGCGCTGCGGAACAAATCGGCACTGTTGTCCGACCACCGAGTCGACCTAGCATCAGTCACGTGTCAGAACTCAATACCGCTCGCGGCCCCATCGATACCGCCGACCTCGGCGTGACGCTCATGCACGAGCACGTGTTCATCATGACCACCGAGATCGCCCTGAACTATCCCGAAGCCTGGGGCGACGAGGAGAAGCGGGTGGCCGACGCGATCGCCCGCCTCAACGAGTTGAAGGCCCGCGGCGTGGACACCATCGTCGACCTCACCGTGATCGGGCTCGGCCGCTACATCCCGCGCATCGCGCGCGTGGCGGCGGCCACCGATCTGAATATCGTTGTGGCAACAGGTCTTTACACCTACAACGACATTCCGTTCCGGTTTCACTACGAGGGCCCCGGCGGCATGCTGGGCGGCCCAGAGATCATGACCGACATGTTCGTGAAGGACATCGAGCAGGGTATCGCCGACACCGGCGTCAAGGCCGGAATCCTCAAGTGCGCCACCGACGAGCCGGGCATCACCCCCGGCGTCGAGCGGGTGCTGCGTGCCGTCGCCCAGGCGCACAAGCGCACGGGGGTACCGATCTCCACGCATACCCATGCCGGCCTGCGCCGAGGCCTCGAGCAGCAACGCATCTTCGAAGAGGAAGGGGTCGACCTGACCCGGGTCGTGATCGGTCACTCCGGCGACAGCACCGACATCGGCTACCTCGAGGAACTCATCGCGGCGGGGTCATACCTCGGGATGGACCGCTTCGGCCTCGACGTGATCTCTCCGTTCGAAGAGCGGGTCAAGATCGTGGCGCAGATGTGCGAACGCGGCCACGCCGACAAGATGGTGCTCTCACACGACGCCAATTGCTACTTCGACGCACTGCCCGAAGAGCTCGTGCCGCAGATGGCGCCCAACTGGCACTACCTGCACATCCACAACGACGTCATCCCCGCCCTCAAGCAGCTCGGCGTCACCGACGAGCAGCTGCACACCATGCTGGTCGACAACCCCCGCCGCATCTTCGAGCGGCAGGGCGCCTATTAAATGACCCAGAGTGAGCCGGTCCCGCCGATCGGCACCCAGATCTCGGCGCTGGCCGACCTCGCGCCCGACGAGCCGGCGGTCACCTGCGACGGGCTGACCCTGACCCGCGCGGAGCTCGACGCCTCGACGAACCGGTTGGCCCGCGCCTACGCAGAGCGCGGCGTCGGCGTCGGCGACTACGTGACGATCGTGCTGCCCAACTCCGTCGAGTGGATCCAGGCCGCGGTGGCGTGCTGGAAGCTGGGGGCGGTGCCCCAGCCGCTGTCGGCGCGGTTACCGGACGCCGAGCTGCGGGGCCTGCTGGACCTTCGTCCGCCAGCCCTGCTGGTCGGCCGCGGGCACCACCAAATGCCTAGTGTCCCAGCGGGATTCATCCCAGATCCGACGTTGTCGGACGCGGCGTTGCCGGAGGCTGTATCGCCGGTGTGGAAGGCGATGGGCTCGGGCGGCAGCACGGGACGGCCCAAGCTCATCGAGTCCGGCGGCGACAGCCGGATACCGGCCGCCATCGGCTACCCGCTGGGCGCGCAGGAGGGCGACACCACGCTGGTGCCGATCCCGTTGTCCCACAACACGGGTTTCACCACCGCGACGCTCGCCCTGCTGATGCGCCATCACCTGGTCTTGATGAGCCGGTTCGACCCCGAGCGGTTCCTGCGGCTGATCACCGACCATCGCGTCACCTTCCTGACGACGGTGCCGACGATCATGCAGCGCACGCTGCCCGTGTACCACGCCGACCCGCAGTCCTACGACCTGTCGTCGATCCGGCGGTTCTGGCACATGGGTGCGCCGTGCCCGCCCGCCGTCAAACAGGCGTGGATCGAGCTGCTGGCCCCGGAGAAGGTGTGGGAACTCTACGGCGGCACCGAGTTACAGGCGCTCACCTTCATCTCCGGCGACCAATGGCTGACCCACCGCGGCTCGGTGGGTGTGGTGGTCGCCGGGGAGATGCAGGTGCTCGACGACGACGGCAATCCCTGCCCGCCCGGCGTGGTCGGCGAGATCTACATGCGGCCAAGCCCTGGTACCGCGCCCACCTACCGCTACGTCGGCGTCGAGGCGAAGACCCGCGACGGCTGGGACTCCCTGGGCGACCTCGGTCACTTCGACTCCGACGGGTTCTTGTACCTGTCCGACCGTCGCGTCGACATGTTCACCGTCGGCGGCCGCAACGTGTATCCGGCCGAGGTGGAGAACGCGCTCTCGGCGCACCCGGACGTGCTGTCCTGCCTCGTCGTCGGTGTTCCCGACCCGAACTCCGGCGACCTGGGACAGGTGCCCTACGCGCTGGTGCACACCGCCGACGGGTCCGCGCTCGACGCGGCGGGCGTGAGAGAGTTTCTGCGCGAACGCCTTTCGCAGTACAAGGTGCCACCCTCTCCCGATTTCGTCGAGTTCGTCGACGCTCCCCTGCGGGATGACGCCGGCAAGGCGCGGCGGTCGGCCGTGCGCGCCGAGATCATCGCGCGGCTGCAGGCGACCGAGCCGGCCTGAGGCTCACCAAGAATCCTCCAAGGCCGCGGCCGCACCATCGGGCCATGCAGATCGAACCGCTGAGCACGGAACTGATCGACCGTTACCTGCAATCGCGCCAGTTGCGGTTCTTCCGCAGCGACGACGGCGAGGAGTTCCTGATGCTGCCCGGCTACGAACGCGGCAAACTGCACGTGAACCTGCGGATCAACGGGTTGCGCCGCGACGTGTTCGAGATCTCGGTCAGCCCGGCCGGCTACTACCCCGCCGCCGAACGGCCCCGCCTGATGGAGCTGGTGAACGACTGGAACCGCGAAACCCATTGGCCCAAGGCGTTTGTGCGTGAGACCGCCCGGCCGGCCCAGGTCAGCGTCGTCGGCGAGAACGCCTACCTGCTGAGCGACGGCATCCACGTCGAGGGGCTCGGCCACCTCGTCCGGTCCACCGTGGAGTACGGGGCCGACCTGTTCGAGAAGATCGAGCGGGCGGTCTGCCTGCCGTCGGCGCACACGCTCGAAGAGTGGATGGACCGCACCGGCTAGGGTGCGATCGCGTCCGCCTCTGCGTCGACGGTATCGGGGGTTTCTTCTGGCTTCTCGCGTCTCTCCCAGCGCCGCAACGCTTCCCGGCAGGGTGACTCGACCAGCCCGTAGCTGACCGCGGCGATCGCCCACCCGAAGATCAGCGTGAGCGCCAGCACCGACGGCATCCGGCCGGTGAACGCGAAGGTCCCGAGCACCGGGAACACCATGGCCAGCGCCGCCAGGTGCCACACGAACAGGCCGTAGGACCACCGCCCCAGCGTCACCATGGCGGTGCCGCCCAACAGCCGGTGCGGGGTGTCCACCTTGTCCAGCACCAGCGGGGCGACCAGCGCGAGCGCCACCAGCGAGCCCGCCGCCGTCTTCACGGCGAACTGGGTGGCCGTGCCGGGAATCAGGCCCTCCGGTCCGGCCAGCGGGGACGCCGCCACCAGGTAGGCCAGCACGGCGACGACGCCCATCACCACGCGCCGGCGGGCCCACCGGTGCGGCAGGCCGATCGGGTTGTGCACCCATTCGGCCAGCAGCATGCCTGCGGCGAACCAGGAGAAGAAGGCCGGCGGCCAGTTGAGCGGGTTGGTGCCGGATCCGGAATGAATGGGCACCCAGCCCCAGGCCCAGCTCAGCGCGGCCAGGGCGGCGATGGCCGGCACCCGCGCGCCGACCGGCAGCCGCCGGGCGAGCAACGCCAGGATGGGCAGGGCCAGGTAGAAGCTGACCTCGACGGAAAGGCTCCACATCTGGGTCAGCCCGCCGGTGAGTGTGAGCGGCACATAGATCTGGGTCAGGGTCAGGTTGGCCAGCCACACCGTCGGGCTGGCGTGATCGGCGTCGGGCAACAGCGTCAGGATCACGACGACCGCCACCACGTAGGCCGGCATGATGCGCACCACCCGCGACCGCAGATAGTGGCCCGTGCGGGGTCGCGGTTGCAGGCCGCGCGCCGCCGCGGCGTGCCCGCGCCACAACAGGAAACCCGACAACGCGAAGAACACCGCGACGGCCAGATCGAAGCGGCCGAAGAGCCGGCCGGTGACGCCGCTGGAATGCCCGGTCTGGAAGGCGACGTGCGTGACGACCACGCCCATGGCCGCGCACGCGCGCATCCCCTCCACGGCGGGCAGGAAGCTGCGAACACCTCCCGCGCGCTGGCCATCCGTCACCCCCACAGTCTGCATCTGATGGGTGGGCAGAACGAATGGGTACACCCGAAGGACCCGCGCGCGACCGCGACAGGTTCGTAAGCCGGGGCCTTACGTTCGGCTGTTAGGGTCAAACGGGTTTGCGGCTGACGGCGCAAGAGAGCATCTAGGAGGGCACAGCGACGTGAACCGAGCAGTCATGTTGCGGTTCGCCGCATGCGGGATCATCGGACTCGGAGCCGCCCTGCTGATCGCCGCGTTGCTGTTGTCGACGTACACCACCAGCAGGATCACCAAGGTCCCACTCGACATCGACGCCACGCTGATCAGCGACGGCACCGGAACCGCGCTCGACTCCGCATCCCTGTCGACCGATCACGTCGTCGTCAACCAGAATGTGCCACTGGTGTCCCAGCAGCAGGTCAGCGTCGAGTCGCCCGCCAACGCCGACGTCGTCACGCTGCAGGTCGGAAGCTCGGTGCGGCGCACCGACAAGCAGAAGGACAGCGGCCTGTTGCTGGCGATCGTCGACACCGTGACGCTCAACCGCAAGACCGCGATGGCCGTCTCCGACGACACCCACGCCGGCGGCTCGGTCCAGAAGCCGCGCGCCTTCAACGACGAGAACCCGCCCACCGCGATGCCGCTCCGCCACGACGGCCTGGCCTACCGGTTCCCGTTCCACACCGAGAAGAAGACGTACCCCTACTTCGATCCGATCGCACAGAAGCCGTTCGACGTCAACTACGACAGCCAGGAAGACGTCAACGGCCTGACCACCTACAAGTTCACCCAGAACATCGGCTACAACGCCGAGGGCAAGCTGGTGGCCCCCGTCGCGTACCCGTCGCTGATGGCCGGCAACGAGGACGCCAAGCAGACCACGTCGGCGTCGATGTGGGGCATCCAAGGCGGGGACCCGAACGAGCAGATCACCATGACCCGCTACTACGCGGCGCAGCGCACCTTCTGGGTGGACCCGGTGTCGGGCACCATCGTCAAGGAAACCGAGCACGCCAACCATTACTTCGCCCGCGATCCGATGAAGCCGGAGCTGACGCTGGCCGACTATAAGGTCACCTCCAACCAGGACACCGTCGAATCGCAGGTCAACGCCGCCCGCGACGAGCGCGACCGACTGGCGCTGTGGTCGCGGGTGCTGCCCATCACGTTCACCGCGGTCGGGCTGATCGCGCTGGTCGGCGGCGGCCTGCTCGCCTCGTTCAGCCTGCGCACCGAGAGTGCGTTGACCGATCCCGGCCTGGACCGCGGTGACCAGGACTTCTTCGGCCGCAGCGGGCTCGAGGAGCCGGTGCCCGGCGCCGAGGCCGAAACCGAGAAGCTGCCCACCCAGCGCCCCAGGTCGCGGGACGATCCCGGCGGGGACGCGCCCACTCTGGGCGCCGACGAGCCACCCGGCTCCGGGCCGCCCGAGCCCACCGGTCCACCCGAACGGGAATAGCCCGCCGCGTGCGCTGGACCCGGCCCGGGTACGCCCTGGCCTTGGCGCTGCTGGTGGTCGGGCCGCTGCTCAAGCCCGGTTACCTGCTGCTGCGCGACGCGGTGTCCACGCCGCGCTCCTATGTGTCCGACACCGCGCTTGGTTTGACGGCGGCGCCGCGCGCGACGCCGCAGGACTTCGCGGTGGCGCTGGCCTCACACGTGCTCGACGGCGGCGTCCTGGTTAAGACGTTGCTCGTCCTGGGGCTCTGGCTCGCGGGGTGGGGTGCGGCCCGACTGGTCGCGACGGCGCTGCCCGACGCGGGCGCGCCCGGCCAGTTCGTCGCCACCACCCTGGCGATCTGGAACCCCTACGTCGCCGAGCGGCTGCTTCAGGGCCACTGGAGCCTGCTGGTCGGCTACGGCTGCCTGCCCTGGGTCGCGACGGCGATGCTGAGGCTGCGGACCGGCGCCGGCTCGTTCTTCGGGTTGACCTTCTGGATCGCGCTGGCCGGCCTGACGCCGACCGGTCTGCTGCTCGCCGCGACGACGGGGCTGGCCTGCGTCGCGGTCCCGACACAGGACCCGGCTGGGTCCTGGTCTCGCCGGCTGTGCGCCGCGGTGACGCTGGGCGCCGCGCTGGTGTGCGCGCTGCCCTGGCTGACCGCATCGGCGCTGGGCGCCGCGTTGCCCGCCCACGCGGCGGCGAACACCCTGGGGGTCGCGGCGTTCGCGCCGCGCGCCGAGCCGGGGCTGGGCACGCTCGGCAGCCTGGCCGCCCTGGGCGGGATCTGGAACGGCGAGGCGGTGCCGATCTCGCGGACCACGATGTTCGCGGTGGCGTCGGCCGCGGTGCTGCTGGGCGTGGTCGCGGCCGGGCTGCCGACGGTAATGCGCCGCCCCGCGGCGCGACCCCTGCTGGCGCTGGCGGCGGTGGCCGTGCTGGTTCCGGCCGCCCTGGCGACCGGCCCGGGCCTGCACCTGCTGGCCGCGCTGGTCGACACCGTGCCCGGCTTCGGCGTGCTGCGCGACGGGCAGAAGTGGGTGGCGCTGGCGATGCCTGGTTACGCGCTGGCCGGCGGGGGCGTGGTGGTGACGCTGCGCAGGTGGGTGCCGCCGCCGGCGAATGTGGTGGCGGCCCCGGTCTGCTGCCTCGCGCTGGTCTTCGGGTTGCCCGACCTGGCCTGGGGGGTGTGGGGCCAGGTGTCGCCGGTGCACTATCCCCGCGGCTGGGCGGCGGTGGCGGCCCAGATCAACGCCGCGCCCGCGACGGTGGCGGTGTTGCCGGCCGGCACCATGCGGCTCTACTCCTGGGCGGGCCGGGCGCCGGTGCTGGATCCGTTGCCCCGCTGGGTGCGCGCCGACGTGCTCAGCACGGGCGACCTGGTGATCTCGGGGACCGTCATCCCGGGCGAGGGCGCCCGCGCCCGGGCGGTGCAGCAGTTGCTGCTGACCGGGCCCGCGCCGTCCGCGCTGGCCCCGGCGGGCGTGGGGTGGCTGGTCGTGGAGTCGGACACCGCGGGGGACATGGGCGCGGCCGCGCGCACTCTCGACGCGCTCACCCCGATCTACCGCGACGACCAGCTCGCGCTCTACCGGATCGGCGGCGCCACCCCGGGGGTGTCCGCCACGGCCCGCACGGCGACGCTGACCGCGCATCTGGCCTGGCTGGCGGCGCTCGTCGTGGGCGGCGCCGGCGCGCTGGCCGGCCGTGCCCGGCGATCGCGGTCGGTTGTGCCACCGCGACACGCAAACGACGGCGACGACGCGCCGGAAAACCCCGCCAGGGATTAAGTCTGGCGACCGTCCCGGTCAGCCGCGGCCGTTGATTAGGCCGCTGACGAAGTCGCCCGTTCGCACGGCCTCCAGCACCGTGCGCATGGCGTCGGCGCTCTGCCGCCACGAGAATTCACCGCTTCGGGTGTACGCCTTGGCGCCGAGTTGATCGCGCAACACCGGGTCGGACAGCAGCTCGTCGAGGCGATCCACCAGCTCGGCGTGGGTGTCCACCAGGATGCCGGTCACCTCGTCGACGATCGAATCCGACAGGCCGCCCGAGGACCGGTAGCCGATGGTCGGCACCCGGTGCTGGGCGGCCTCCACGACCGCCAGGCCCCACCCCTCCTTGCGCGAGGGCAGCAGCTGCACCCAGGAGCTCTGCAGCACATGGTGTTTGGTCACGTCGTCGACGTGGCCGTGAAATGTCACCGCGTCGGGGATGCCGAGCCGGCGGACGTGGTCGACGAGCCGCTGCCGCCACCAACCGTCGCCGACGATGTCCAGGTGCAGGCCCGGCATCCGGGGCCGCAGCTGGGCCACGGCCTCCAGCGCGTCCTCGATCTGCTTGTGCGGCACCAACCGCGACAGCACCACCACCCGCGGGGCGGCGGCGCGGGGGCCGGTCAGCGAGCGCGCCGGGGCCTCGTCGAGCCCGTTGCGCACCACCGCGATTCGCGCGTTGTCGACGCCCAGCGTCAGCAGGTCGCGCGCCGACGGCAGCGATACCGTCACGTACTGGTTGCACCGGTTCAGCCACGGCGACAACCTCGACTCGACGAACCAGCCGAGCCGGCCGAGCACCGGCCCCGCCACCGGCCATTGCTCGCGGTGACAGTGGTGCACCAGGACCACCACCCGCCGGCCGTAGACGAGCCGGGCGAGGAACGGCAGGCCGTTCTGGGTGTCGACGACAACGTCGGGCCGCACCCGCCGCAACGGTCCGACCCCGAGCCGCGCCGCCACCATCGCGAGCAAAGCCCAGACGTAGACGGAGTACCGGCCGCCGGCACGGTCGATGCGCACGCCGTCGACCACCTCGCGGCGGGGCGCGCCGGGATAGCGGGCGGTGCGCAGCGTGACGGCGACGCCGGACGCGGCCAGCTGCGCGCCGATGCGTTGCAAGTAGGCCTCGCTGCCGCCACCCTGTGGGTGTCCGGTATCGCGCCAGCACAGCAGGAGCACGGAGCGCAGACCAGACATCACTGGTCAGCCTAGCTCGGCGATGGCCCGCAATCGCGCTGCGTAGGGTTGGCCGGTGCCCGTGAACCCGCCCTGCACCCAGGTCTTCGCGCGGCGGGCGACCCTGGGCCGGGCGGTGCGGCTGCTCTCGGAGTTCCGCTTCGAGCAGTCCGACCCGGCCCGGTTCTACGGCGCGCTGGCGGCGGACACCGCGGCGATGATCAGCGACCTGTGGCGGGCCGCGCGCGGCGAGCCCCCGACCGGCCGCACCGTGCTCGACGTCGGCGGCGGGCCCGGCTACTTCTCGGCCGCGTTCGACGACATCGGTCTCCGCTACATAGGCGTCGAACCCGACCCCAGCGAGATGCACGCCGCGGAACGGTCCCCCGCGGACGGCCCCGGAGCCTTCGTCCGCGCATCGGGTATGGCGCTGCCGTTCGCCGACGACTCGGTGGACATCTGCCTGTCATCGAACGTCGCCGAGCACGTGCCGCGCCCGTGGCAGCTGGGCAACGAGATGCTGCGGGTGACCAAGCCCGGCGGGCTGGCCGTGCTCTCCTACACCGTCTGGCTGGGCCCGTTCGGTGGGCACGAGACGGGCCTGGCCCATTACCTCGGTGGCGCCCGCGCCGCCGCCCGCTATGCCCGCAAACACGGGCATCCGGCGAAAAACAACTACGGGTCGTCGTTGTTCGCGGTGTCCGCGGCCGAAGGGCTCGACTGGGCCGCGAGCACGGGGGCGGCGGTGGCCGCATTTCCCCGCTACCACCCTCGATGGGCATGGTGGCTGACGTCGGTCCCGCTGCTGCGGGAGTTCGGGGTCAGCAATCTGGTGCTGGTGCTTCGGCCCCGATAATGAAACATGTTCTCGTTTTGCGCCGGCTTGGGTAGGGTGGCGCCATGCGCGCCGGCGACGATGCAGCGCGAAGCAATGAGGAGGAGCGGCGCAGATGCCAGAGAGCCAAACGACGGAATACGACAAGCTTTTCATCGGCGGCAAGTGGACCGCGCCGTCGACCGACGAGGTGATCGAGGTGCGCTGCCCGGCCACGGGCGAGTACGTCGGCAAGACGCCCATGGCGGCGGCGGCCGACGTGGACGCCGCGGTCGCCGCGGCCCGCGCGGCGTTCGATAACGGACCCTGGCCCACGACGCCACCCAAGGAGCGCGCGGCCGTGATCGCCAACGCGCTCAAGCTGATGGAGGAGCGCAAGGACCACTTCACCCAGCTGCTGGCGGCCGAGACCGGCCAGCCCCCGATGGGCGTCGAGACCATGCACTGGATGAGCTCCATCGGGGCGCTGAACTTCTTCGCCGGCCCCGCCGTCGACCAGGTCAAGTGGAAAGAGGTCCGCACCGGCGGGTACGGGCAGAGCATCGTCTACCGCGAACCCATCGGCGTCGTAGGCGCGATCGTCGCGTGGAACGTGCCGCTGTTCCTGGCCGTCAACAAGCTGGGCCCGGCGCTGCTGGCCGGCTGCACCGTGGTGCTCAAACCGGCCGCCGAAACCCCCCTGAGCGCCAACGCTTTGGCGGAGGCCTTCGCCGAGGCCGGGCTGCCCGAGGGGGTGCTGTCGGTGGTGCCCGGCGGAATCGAGACGGGACAGGCACTCACCTCCAACCCGGGTGTCGACCTCTTCTCCTTCACCGGCAGCTCGGCCGTCGGCAAGGAGATCGGCCGGCGCGCCGCGGACATGCTCAAGCCGTGCACGCTGGAACTCGGCGGCAAGTCCGCGGCCATCGTCCTCGAGGACGTGGACCTGGCGTCCGCCGTCCCGATGCTGGTGTTCTCCGGGATCATGAACACCGGGCAGGCCTGCGTGGCCCAGACCCGCATCCTGGCGCCGCGTTCGCGCTACGACGAAATCGTGGATGCGGTAGGCACTTTCGTGCAGGCGCTGCCGGTGGGCCTGCCGTCGGACCCGGCCGCCCAGATCGGCTCGCTGATCTCGGAGAAGCAGCGCGCCCGGGTCGAGGGCTACATCGCCAAGGGCATCGAGGAGGGCGCGCGGCTGGTGTGCGGCGGCGGCCGGCCCGAGGGCCTGGACAGCGGCTTCTTCGTGCAGCCGACGGTGTTCGCCGACGTCGACAACAAGATGACGATCGCCCAGGAGGAGATCTTCGGGCCCGTGCTGAGCGTCATCCCCTACGACACCGAGGAGGACGCGATCAAGATCGCCAACGACTCGGTGTACGGCCTGGCCGGCAGCGTGTGGACCGCCGACGTGGAGCGCGGCATCTCGGTGGCGGAGAAGATCCGCACGGGGACCTACGCGATCAACTGGTACGCCTTCGATCCCTGTTGCCCCTTCGGCGGTTACAAGAACTCGGGCATCGGGCGTGAGAACGGCCCCGAGGGCGTCGAGCACTTCACTCAGCAGAAGAGCGTGCTCATGCCGATGGGTTACACCATCGAGGGCTGACGCCTAGCGCCGAACGCGCATCCACCCGCGAAACACAGCAGGTCGCGGTGGGTGCGCGTTCGGCGTTTGCGGCCAGCCCGGGCTGAGGATTATGCAATAGGGCATAGAAACATCGCTAGTTACTCACTCGTAAATTAAGAGGCAGCGCGGTGCTATCACGAGTTTTGCGTGCTTCTGCGCTTATATAGGCAATAAAACTTGCTTACTGGACCGTTGTCTTATATGCTTCTCAGCATAATCATCGGCGGCGCTCAGGCCGGGAGAGAATCATGTGGATCATCGAGCTGAATATCGGCGGCTATCAATTCACCCGCGAGATGCCCGACCTCAAACGCCGGAGTTTCCGCTTCAGCCCGCGCGGCATGCATTGGCCGGTGCTGCGGCACTCACACGCTGCATGACGTTAGCCACGGGAGGCACGCCAGTGGCGACCACGAGCGAAACGCTGCAGGACCCCAGCCCGACGAAGCGCGGCGGCACGCGCCGGAAAATGCTGGCCAGCGCCGCCGAGGTGATGCGCGAGCGAGGCGCCGCGGGGGTGACCATCGACGCGGTGCTCGCCCGCAGCGGTGCACCGCGCGGCTCGGTCTACTACCACTTTCCCGACGGCCGCAATCAGATCCTGATCGAGGCGCTGCGCTATTCCGGTGACTCCATCACCGCGATGATCGACGACGCCGCCGAGCAGGGTGCCCGGGTGCTGCTGGGCAAGTTCGTCGAGTTCTGGGAGCGCCTGCTGACCGAGGGTGGGTTCAGCGCCGGCTGCCCGGTGGTGGCCGCGGCGATCGGCTCGGACGACGACGACGCCAAGCTCTCCGCGGAGGCCGGCGCCATCCTGGGCCGCTGGTGCGCCGCGCTGACGCTGGCATTCACCCACGACGGCTTCGAGGAACCCTGCGCCGCCTCGCTGGCGGTGATGTCGATCGCCGCGCTGGAGGGCGCCATCGTGCTGTCCCGCTCGACCGGCAGCATCGACCCGTTGCGCCAGGTCGGCGATCAGCTCGAATTCTTGATCAAGGCAAGGGAATTCGTGCTACGCAACAATATCGGGGAGTGATCCCTCAGTCGCTGGCCGGCAGCGGGTTGACCTCTTTGAGCTGCAGCGCGGTCGCACCGACGCTCAGGCTCCCGGCACCCGGCTTGGTCACCAGCACCTCGGCACCGGTCTCGTCGACGTAGCGCTTGCCCATCACGGTGCCGTCGGCGAACGAGGGATCCAGTTCGCCCGAACGCTCGGCGCCTATCGGCACCATCGGCGCACCGCCGCACCGCAGGTCGTCGAGGCTGTCGGCGCTCCTGACGACGATCACCTGCGTGTCACACACCTGGCTGGCCAGGCGGGTTCCATTCTTGATCATGCGCGTAGCCCTTCCAGCGTCTCGATGATCTCCCGGCGAAGCACTTTGCCGGTGGGGGTCGTGGGCAGCTCGTCGCGAAACACCACCCGGTCCGGGGTTCGCGACCCGCGCAAGCTTTTCCGGACGTGCTCGCGCAGTTCCTCGGGATCGGGGTCCGCGCCGGGCCGAGGCACCACCACCGCGACGATCGCCTGACCCCACTGCGGATCCTCCACCCCGACCACGGCGACGTCGCGCACGTGCGGGTGCTCGACCAGGACCTCTTCGAGCTCGGCGGGCGCGATGTTCTCGCCGCCGCGGATGATGGTGTCGTCGCTGCGACCGCCGATGAACAGGTACCCGTCCTCGTCCAGCATCGCGACGTCTCTGGTTGGGAACCAACCGTTTTCGTCGAGCACCGAACCGATGCCGGTGTAGCGTCCGGAGACCTGCTCGCCCCGGACGAACAGCTCACCGGTCTGCCCGGCCCCGAGCACGTTGCCGTCTTCGTCGCGGATCTCGATCTCGATGCCGGGCACCGGCCGTCCGACCGAGGCCAACCGCCTGGCGACGTCGGGCTCGGCCGCGGCCTGCGCCGCTCGGTGGTCGTCGGGGGTCAGCACCGCGATGGTCGAGCTCGTCTCGGTCAGGCCGTAGGCGTTGACGAAGCCGACCCCGGGCAGCAGCTCCAGGGCGCGGCGGACCAGCGGCAGCCCCACCTTGGACCCGCCGTAGGCCAGGTTGCGCAGCGAGGGCAGCTCGTGGCCCTCGGCCTCGAGGGTGGCGACGATGCGATCGAGCATGGTGGGCACGACGGTCGCGGTGGTCACGTTCTCGGCGTTGATCAGCCGAACCCATTCCCGCGCATCGAAATTCGGCAGGTAGACCATCTTGCGCCCGGCGTACAGGTTCGACAGCGCGGCGCCCACCCCGGCGATGTGATAGGGCGGCACGCAGATCAGGGCGGCGTCGCTCTCGGCGGCCGATTCGAATTCCACCGTGCCGGTGACGTAGCTGGTCAGGTTGTTGTGCGACAGCTCCACCGCCTTGGGCTGCGACGTGGTGCCCGAGGTGAACAGGACGACCGCGACCGAGTCGGGGTCGGGAAACTCGGCGGCGGGCTCAGCGTCGCGCGCGGCCGCCAGGAATTCGTCGGTGGTCATCAGCCGGCCGGGGGCGTCGCCGACCATGTCCCGGTAGCGGTCGTCGACGATCACCAGCGGCTCGGGCAGGCGCTCGATCAGCGCGCGGATGCCGTCGGCCGAGAGCCGGTAATTGAGCGGGGTGAAGGGCAGCCCGGCGCGCGCGGCCGAAAAGATCAGCACCGGCAGCATCGCGCCGCCGGTGCCCACGTAGACCACGTGTTGGGCGTTCGATCCCGCGATCACCCCGGCGCCACCGTCGGCGAGATCGCTGAGCTGCTGCGTCGTCAGCCGCAGAGCGCCCGAGGAGCCCTCGGACACCACGGCCGTGCGGTCGGGATTGCTCGACGTGGCCATCTCGAGCAGCAGCGAAATGCTCATCCTCGGTCTTTCCGGTTCCCCAGCGGTTTACAAAACTAAGCCACAGTGTAACTCGGCAACTCAGCTGCCCGTCCAGCGCGGCGGGCGCTTCTCGGCGAAGGCGATGGCGCCCTCTTTGGCGTCGTTGGACGCGAAGACCGGGGTCAGGATCTTGCCTTGCTCGGCGAACATGTTGTCGGGGGTCCAGCCGCGGGACTCGACGATGATCCGCTTGGTGGCGGCCACCGCGAGCGGCCCGTTGGCGGCGATCCTCTCCGCCAGCGCGATGGCCTCGTCGAGGGCCTTGCCGGGCTCGGCCAGCACGTTGACCAGCCCCAGCTCGTAGGCGCGCTCGGCAGGCAGGTTGTCGCCGGTGAGGGCGAGCTCCATGGCGATGGCCGAGGGGATGCGCTGAGGCAGCCGCAGCAGCCCGCCGCCGCCGGCGACCAGGCCGCGTTTCACCTCGGGGATGCCGAAGGCCGACTCCCTGGACGCGACGATCAGGTCGGTGGCCAAGGCCAATTCGGTGCCGCCGGCCAGGGCGTAGCCCTCGACCGCCGCGATGAGCGGCTTGACCGGTGGACGCTCGGTGAAGCCCATGCCGCGGCCCTCGACGATGGGCACCTCGCCGCGTGCGAAGGCCTTGAGGTCCATGCCCGCGCAGAACGATCCGCCGGCGCCGGTGAGGATGCCCACCGAAAGGCCCGCGTCGCCGTCGAGCCGGTCGACGGCGTCGGCCAGGCCGCGCGCCACCGCGGCGTTGACCGCGTTCTTGGCCTTGGGCCGGTTGATCGTGATGATCAGGATCCGGTCCCGTTGTTCGACCAGGACTTCGGGTTCTTCGGCTGCTTCGCTCCCAGTGCTCACGTGCCGCACAGCTCCTTCGGGGTCGGGGTGGCTGCTGTCCGACCGATGGTAGCGGTCGACCAGAACGCGATTAACGTCAGGCGAGAGCGCCGTTCCCTCCGGACGGCTCAGGCCGGCGCCATCGCGGCCTCGACCACGGTGAGCTCCTCGGAAAGCCCTGCGGCCCTTCGTATTTCGATGAAATCGGCGACCATGGCCTCGGTCACCTCGTGCGGGTCCTTGAGCGTGGCGCCGTCGGAGAGCACCGAGATGTTGAGCTGGTCGACGTAGCTCCAGACGGTGATGTTGAGGCCGCTGCCTGCGGTCAACGGGCCCACCGAGTAGATCTCGGTGACGAGCGCCCCGCCGACTCGGCCGCGTTCGCGCGGGCCGGGAACGTTGGAGATGTTCAGGTTGAGGATCTTGTTGTGGCCGTCGCGCCCGGACGCCCAGCGGAAGAAGGCCTGGGTGGGCGCGGGCGGCATGTAGGCCGCCCAGCGGCTGACCAGTTCCGGTCCCATCAGCTGGTTGCTCTCCTTGGCGGCGATGGCGTTCTCGTGGGTGCACCGGACCCGCTCCAGCGGATCGTCGGAGTCCGTCGGCAGGCCCACGAGCACACCGGTGAAGCGGTTCCCGGAGATGCGCTCGGGCGAGAAGTCGAAACTCATCGGCACCGACGCCAGCAGCGGTTCGGCCTTGCCGTCGTAGCGCAGCAGCAGGGTCCGCAGGGCGCCGGCCGACATGGCCAGCACCATGTCGTTGATGGTCGCCCCGAGCCGCTTGCCGGTCTCCTTGACGTCGGCCAGCGCCAGCGTGGCGGTGGCGAACCGGCGTTCGGGCGTGATCTTGTGGTTCATGAAGGTTGGCGGCGGCTCGAACGGCCGCGTCAGCTCCGGCGACAGCTTGCGCGAGCTGCGCCGCACCCGGCCCAGGCCCTCGGCCGTGTAGCGGATCGTGTGCGGGATCCGGCTGACGTGGCGCAGGTGGTCCGCGAAGGCCGAACTCAACAGCTGGCGCGTGGTGGGTGCCGGGTCGCACAGGTACGGGCCACCCTCCGGCCCCGGCTGCAGGTCCATGCCGCGGGCCATCAGGTTGGCCGAAGCGACGCCGTCGGCGAGCGCGTGGTGGATCTTGCCGACCACCGCGATCCGGTTGTTGGCCAGGCCTTCGATGAAGTACATCTCCCACAGCGGGCGGCTGCGGTCCAACGGCGTGCTGGCGATGCGCCCGATCGCCTCGTCCAGCTCGCGCCGCCCGCCCGGCGCGGGCAGCCGCCACGGCCGGATGTGGTAGTCCAGGTCGACGTCGCAGTGCTCCCGCCACATCGGATGGTGGAGCTTCAACGGGATCTCGACCAGCTGGTAGCAGAACGGCTCGAGCTTGTTCAGGCGGCCGCGGATGACTTCGCGGAACGCGCCGATGTCGAAGTCACGCCGATCGGAATCGAGTTCGATCACAGCGGCTTTGATCGTGTGCATGTGCACGTTCGGCGTTTCGCTGTACAACAGGACCGCGTCCCACCCGCTCAGCCGTTTCACCGCTGCCCCTTACCCATAAAGGGACCATACTCAGCGGCGGCTGCTCAGATAACCTCTTTGGCCGCGTTTGTCTTGGTGCGATGAACCTGGTTGAGGAACAGCGAAGTCGCGTGCGCGGCCGCGCCCGCCCGCTCCCCGTCGATGAGGTCGTAGCCGTGGCCCGCGCCCGGCAGCTCCAGGTAGCCCACCATCGAATGCGAGACGTCCCGCATCCGGTCGACGAAGCTGCGGGCCTGCTCGACGGGGATGACGCTGTCCCTGCTGCCGTGAATCACCAAGAACGGCGGCGCATTTCGATGCACGCGCGCCATCGGCGACGCGTCGCGGAACACCTCGGGGTGGCGGGCGATCCTGCGCTTGACCACCACCCGCTCCAGGAAGTCGACGAACCGGTCGCGCTCGGGAGTCGAGCGATCCTCCCAGTCGTAGCGACCGTAGATGCCGACCACCGCGTCCACCGAGGTGTTGGCGCCCTCGGGCAGCTTCGCGTGATACTGCGGGTCGTCTGGGGTCAGCCCGGCCAGTGCGGACAGGTGCCCGCCGGCCGAACAACCCGCCACCGCGACGAAATCGCGGTCACCGCCGAACTTGTCGACGTTGGCGCGGGCCCAGGCGATGGCGGTCTTGACGTCGATGATGTGCCGCGGCCAGCGGTGGTGCGGCGCGACGCGGTAGTCGATCGCCAGGCAGACCCAGCCCTGCTCGGCCAGCCGGGACATCAGGGCGGAACCCTGGCCCATGGCCTTGCCGTGCACCCAGGCGCCGCCCGGGACGAAGATCAGCACCGGCGCAGGCTGCGCGGGCAGGTCCTTGCGGCGCCAGACGTCGAGCACCTGCGCGGGGTGGTCCCCGTAGTGGACCGCGCGCCGGTGCAGGTACCGGCGCTGGCGCACCGCATCCCAGATCGGCGGCGTCCGCAGCGCGGTGGGCCACTCCAGCTCGAGGTCCGCGGCCGACACGATCCCGCGCAGCGCCGCGACGGAGACGTCCCGGGCGCTCAACCCGTCGGGGAGGCGGGCGTCGTCGCCGTCGGGCGACG
>NZ_LZJG01000074.1:0-16591 GCF_001667785.1 Mycobacterium sp. E3247
AGCATCGGCGTGATCTTCGCTGCCCCGTCCAGCATCGAGTACTCGGTGTGGTTATGCAGGTGCACGAAGGAGGAGTGGTTCATAGGGACGCCAGTCTATGACCGCGGACCGACACGAGTTCGGCGTGTCGCCGCGTGTGTCTCGCGCGGTTTTACCCGTACATCTCGACGAAGTTCTTCAGCGACTTCTGCACGTCGCCTTTGACGGCGCGCGCCGCCGCCGAACCGACCGGGCCGAACAGCGGACGCCCGCCCAGCTCGAGCCGCAGTCCGAGCGTCGACCCCTCGGCGGCGGCTCGCACGGTGAGCGTGACGGCGTACTTGGCGCCGCCCTTGCCCGAACCCGACAGCGCCACCTCGTGCGGCGGATCCCACGTGGTCACCGTCCAGGTCACCCGGTTACGGAACCCCTTCGCCCGGGCGACGCCCACCACCTGGACGCCCTCGCCGAGCTCGTCGGGCAGATCACTGCGCCAGCCCTCGTGCATCACCAGCCAGTCTCCCAGGTCCGACAAGTCGGAGACGTGGTCCCACATGTCCTGCGGGCTCATCGGTACGTCGGCGGTCAGGTCTACAGCGGCCATGCGCGGAGCCTAGCGCGGCCGCTTCGTCACACCCGCCCCGCGCCGTGCGCCCCCGCTCAGAGGGATGCGGCTCAGAGGGATGCGGCGTTGTGCCCGCCTCGTAGCGACAATCCGAGACCCCCTGCGCGGTAGCCGCCTTTGTCGCTACGAGGCGGGCACCTCGTCGATCGCCCCGGCGCAGTGACGGAAGTGACCGAGGGGACGCGACGCACGCTCAGCGGCTGGGTCCCCCGCGGAAGCGGCTACCGATCCGGATCCCCGGCAGCAGCAGACCCCGCGGCGCGAACCTGCCGCCGGTGCTGACGACCTTCGGCACCACACCGGGCACGACGGTGCGCCTGCCGGCCAGCATCCCGGCGATCGCCGCCTCGGCGACGTCGCGCGGCGAGACCTGCGCGATGGGAATGCTGAACCGCTCGGCGTTGGCGATCTCGGCCCACTCGGTCGGCACCGGCCCGGGACACAGGCACGTGACCGACACCCCGGTGCCGTGCAGCTCCTCGTGGACGGCCTCGGAGAACGTCTGCACGAACGCCTTGGTGGCCGAATAGACCGCCATGTACGGCACCGGCTGAAAGCCGGCGATCGAGGCGATGTTCATCACCGCACCGACACCGCGCTTGACCATGCCGGGCAGGGCCGCGTGGGTGAGTTCCATCAGCGCCAGCGCGTTGAGGGTGACCTCCTCGCTTTCGCGCTCGAGCGGCAGCTCGTGGAAGACGCCGCTGGTGCCGAAGCCCGCGCTGTTGCACAGGCCGGCGATCGGCTCGGCGCGCAGCCGGTCCGCCAGCTTCGCGCGGCCCTTCGAATCGCCCAGGTCCAGCGGCAGCACCTCGACCGCCACGGAGTACTCCTGGCCGACTTCGTTGGCCAGCTCGTCGAGGCGTTCGCGGCGCCGCGCGACCAGCAACAGCGGGAAGCCGCGGCGGGCCAGCCCGCGGGCCAGTTCGGCGCCGATGCCGGACGAGGCGCCGGTGATGACGACGGTGGTCTGGATGTCGGGCTTGGGAAGGCTCATGATGTCACCAATGTATCCCGCGGGTCGCCCGCACAAACGTCTCGCTGCGCTTGTCGAATTGCGTTGACTCGCTTGTTGATTCGTCACCCCGGGCGGCGTCGGAGTCGCCGAACATGGCGAACGCGCGGTTGCGCACCCGGTCCATCACCGCCGGGTTCACGGCGTCGGCGACGGCGGCGAACTGGCCGAACGGCGAGCTGGCGCGCCGGGGCCGGTGCACGATGGCGTCCGCGATCACCCCGGCGGCCTGATCGGGCGTCAGCGCCGGGAACTTGTCGTAGAGCGTGGTCGGGCTGATCATCGGCGTGCGCACCAGGGCCATGTGCACGGTGGTGAACTTGACGCCGTCGTTGACGGTTTCGGCCTGCAGGGAATCGCACAGGCTGTCCAGTGCGGCCTTGCTGGCGATGTAGGCGCCGAAGCGCGGCGCGCGGGTCTGCACACCCACCGAGGAGACGTTGATGATGTGGCCGAAGCCGCGTTCCCGCATCCCGGGGATGAATTTGAGGATGAGCTGGACCGCGCCCAGGTAGTTCAGCTGCATGGTGCGCTGGTAGTCGTGGATCCGGTCGTAGGACAGCGCCAGCGAGCGCCGGATGGACCGGCCCGCGTTGTTGATCAGGATGTCGACGCCGCCGAGGTCGCTGAGCACCTGGTCGGCCATCGCGGCGATGGCGTCCATGTCGGACAGGTCGCACGGGTAGACGTGTGCGGTGCCACCGTTGCCTTCGATTTCTGAGGCGACCTTTTCCAGGTTTTCCCGGGTCCGCGCGACCAGCACGACCGTGCCGCCCGCTTCGGCGATCTTCTTTGCGGCGGCCTCGCCGATGCCCGACGATCCCCCGGTGATCAGGACGGTCTTGCCCCCGACCGCCTCGTCGAGCGTGCGGCCCTGGACGGCGTCGAGCAGATTCCTCAGGTAGAAGGGCCGGTAGCGCCCCGCGGAGTTGGGCGTGTTGACGAGGTGGGATACCGCCGCGATCGGCTTCTCCACCAAGTTCGCGAGCGGCTTTTCGACCAAGCTCGTCAAGTCACCAAGGTTCATCGGCTTTCGCTCCTGATGGTGTCGGCCCCCCGACCGCAATTGGCCTGCCCGTTGACCACGATCGCCTGGCGGGGCGGTGTGCATGATGTGACGTGAGTCATTGAGCCAACCTATGGCATAGGTTCGCCGGCTCGATGCAGATTTCGGGCATGTAACAGCGGGCGCACGTCTCACGGCCGGCCGTGCGCAACCGTCAAAAGGCGGCAATCCGCTTGTTACGCAAGGATATCCGCGTGTGATCGCGAACTAACTGGCGAGCAATGCCGAGATGTTCCAATCGCACTTATGAAAATTCTGGCACGCTTCCGCAAACCCGAGCCGGTCGCGATCTATGACCGGATCGGTGGGCACGAGGCGATCGAAGTCGTGGTCGAGGACTTCTACGTTCGCGTGCTTGCCGACGACCAACTCGCGGGCTTCTTCACCGGAACCAACATGAACCGTCTCAAAGGCAAGCAGGTGGAGTTCTTCGCGGCCGCCCTCGGCGGCCCCGAGCCCTACACCGGCGCGCCGATGAAGCACGTGCACCAGGGTCGCGGCATCACGATGCACCACTTCAACCTGGTGGCCAGGCACCTGTCCGACGCGCTCGCGGCAGCCGGGGTCCCCTCCGAGACGGTCACGGAGATCATCGGTGCGATCGCGCCGCTGGCTCCCGAGATCGCCACCGGCGAGGCCAACAAGGCGACCGTCTGACCGCTCCGCCGAGATTGCCGTGACGGCTGCGATCGCGGGCGCCACCACGACCGTGGCGGCAATCTCGCGGGACGCGCCCGAGGGCTGCCGCCACCAGCTCTGAACCGTGCCTAGCATGCTCGGCATGGCCCGCACATTCGACGACCTCGTCGCGGAGGCCGACGCGGCCCCCGTCGACGGTTGGGATTTCTCCTGGCTGGACGGGCGCGCCACCGAGGAGCGCCCGTCGTGGGGTTACCAGCGGCAGATGAGCCGGCGGCTGGCGAGCGCGTCGGCCGCCTGCGACCTCGACACCGGCGGCGGCGAAGTGCTCGCGGGCGCCGAACGGTTTCCGCCGGCGATGGCCGCGACGGAGTCGTGGCCACCCAACGCGGCGCTGGCCACCCAGCGGCTGCATCCCCGGGGCGTGGTGGTCGTGGTGACCGGGGACGAGCCGCGGCTGCCGTTCGCCGACGCGGCCTTCGACCTGGTGACCAGCCGCCACCCCATCGCGGTGCGGTGGGCCGAGATCGCCCGGGTGCTGCGGCCGGGCGGCACCTATTTCGCCCAGCAGATCGGGCCCGCGACGATGGCCGAGCTCGTCGAATACTTCATCGGCCCACAGCCGGAGAAGTGGGCGGAGTTGCACCCCGACGTCCAGGGCGCCGAGGCCCGGGCCGCCGGGATGGACGTGGTCGACATGCGCATGGAGCGCATGCGCGCCGAGTTCTTCGACGTCGGCGCCGTGATCTACTTCCTGCGCAAGGTGATCTGGACGGTCCCGGACTTCACGGTCGACGCCTACCGGGACCGGCTGCGTGAACTGCACGAGCGGATCGAGGCCGACGGGCCGTTCGTCGCGCACTCGGTGCGGCTGCTCGTGGAGGCGCGCAAGCCGGCTGAGTGATCGCAAGCGCGGCGAAGCCGGGCGCAGCGGGTCGCGACCATCAGACTGATCAGCCCTCGGCGCGCAGCACGTCCAGCGCGTGCTGCAGATCGGCCGGGTAGGGGCTGACGATCTCCATCCGCCTGCCGTCCGCAGGATGGGCGAACGACAGCGAGCGGGCATGCAGCCATTGCCGTTCCAGCCCAAGCCTTTTCGCGAGTTTCGGGTCCGCCCCGTAGACCAGGTCGCCGCAGCACGGATGGTGCAGCGCGGAGAAGTGCACCCGGATCTGGTGCGTGCGACCGGTTTCCAGGTGCACGTCGAGCAGGCTGGCGGCCTGGAAGGCTTCGATGGTGTCGTAGTGGGTGAGGCTGTGCCGGCCCTCCTTCGTGACGGCGAACTTCCACTCGCCGCCGCGGTGGCGTCCGATCGGAGCGTCGATCGTCCCGCTCGAGGGGTCCGGATGCCCCTGCACCAGCGCGTGGTAGCGCTTATCGACCGTGCGCTGTTTGAACGCCCGCTTCAGCGCGGTGTAGGCGCGCTCGGAGAGCGCCACCACCATCACGCCGGAGGTGCCCACGTCGAGGCGGTGCACGATGCCCTGCCGCTCGGGAACCCCGGACGTGGTGATCCGGTAGCCGGCGGCGGCCAGACCGCCGAGCACGGTCGGCCCCGTCCAGCCCACCGACGCGTGCGCGGCCACCGCGGCCGGCTTGTCCACCGCGACGATGTCGTCGTCGGAGTACAGGATCGTCATGCCCTCGATGTCGACGGGCGTGTTCTCCACCGGCGGCGGGGCTTCGGGCAGCCGCACCTGCAGCCACGCGCCCCCGGTCAGCCGGTCGGACTTGCCGGCGCGCACGCCGTCGAGCTCGACGCCGCCGTCTTCGGCCAGGGCCGCCGCGGCGCTGCGGGACAGTCCGAGCAGCCGGGCCAGGCCCGCATCCACGCGCATGCCCGCCAGCCCCTCCGGGACCGGCATGGAACGGTCGGTCATCGGCTACGGTCGGCCTTGCTCCGGCGGCCCACGGTGTCGAAGTCGTAGCCGAAGACCGACAGCACCACCAAGAGGATGGCGCCGCCGACCACCGACGGGTCGGCGACGTTGAACACCGGCCACCAGCCCACCGACAGGAAGTCCACGACATGGCCGCGCAGCGGTCCGGGCGCCCGGAAGAAGCGGTCGACCAGGTTGCCCGTGGCGCCGCCCAGAATCATGCCCAGCCCGACCGCCCACCACGGCGACACCAGCCGGCGGCCCATCCAGAAGATGCCGACCACCACACCGGTCGCGATCAGCGTCAGCACCCAGGTGTATCCGGTCGCCATGGAGAACGCGGCGCCGGAGTTGCGCACCAGCGTCCAGGTCACCGTGTCGCCGATGATGGGCACCGGCTGACCGGGCGGCAGCAGTTTGACGGCGAGCACCTTGGTGACGACGTCCAGGGCCAAGACGATCGCGGCGACCGACAGCAGCAGGCGCAGCCGCCTCGGCGGCCGCTGCGGGTCGGTGACGGGCGCGTCCTTGGCCTCGTTGGTTGAGGTCACGGGCTCAGTGGATCCTGTGGGTTCCTCGGGCACTCTCACATCATCCCCCAATGCGTACTCGGGCCGGCCGAGGTTCGCGGTTGGCGTGCGCGATGATCTCACCATGGGCCGGCTCACCGTCATCGCCACCGGAGGCACGATATCGACCGGCACGGGCGCGGACGGCGTGCACCGGCCCTCCTATGGCGCGGCCGATCTGGCTGCCGGCCTCGATGTCGACGTCGTCGACGTGCTGGCCGTGGACAGCTCGCAGCTGATGCCCGCCGACTGGGACCGGATCCGCGGAGCGGTGCGCGCGGCGATCGACGGCGGCGCCGACGGCGTGGTGATCACGCACGGGACCGACACCATGGAGGAGACCGCGCTGTGGCTCGAGCTCACCCATGACGGCGACGTTCCCGTGGTGCTCACCGGGGCCATGCGCAGCGCCGACGCGCCCGGCGCCGACGGCCCGGCCAACCTGCGGGCCGCCCTTGCGGTGGCGGGCAGCCCCGCCGCCCGTGGCCTGGGTGTGCTGGTGTGTTTCGCCGGCCGGGTGTTGCAGCCGCTGGGGATGAGCAAGGTGGCCACCGACGACCTGACCGGCTTCGCGGGTGAGCTGATCGGCACGGTGAACGGCGGTGTCACGCTGGCCGGCACCAAGACGCGGCCCCGGCTGGGCGACCTCACCGCGGCGGACGCGCCGCGGGTGGACATCGTCGCCGCGTACCTGGGCAGCGACGGGGTGGCCCTGGACGCGTGCGTGGCCGCCGGGGCCCGTGGCGTGGTGCTCGAGGCGCTGGGTTCGGGCAACGCCGGCGACGCGGTGGTCGACGCGGTGCGTCGCCAGTGCCGCGCCGGGGTCGCGGTCGCGGTGTCCACCCGCGTCCCGGGCGGCCGGGTCGGTGCCAGCTACGGGCCCGGGCACGAGATGGCGGCCGCGGGCGCGGTGATGGTGCCCGGCTTGCGGCCACCGCAGGCCCGGGTGCTGATGATGGCCGCGCTGGCCGCGAAGCTACCGGTCGGCGACGTCATCGCCCGGTGGGGCTGACGGTTCGTTCGCTTCCAGGGCCTGCAGGACGCCCCGGTATTCCGGCCAGTCCAGCGAATCGACCGGGTTAGCCTTGGTCAGCTCGGCGGTGTCGGCGGGGAACGTCCTGGCCGGGCCCGGGCCCGAGCTGCGGGTCTCGAACCGCGCGGTGACGACGCCGTGGCCGGCGCCCTGCACCCAGCCGTGCCCGAGTTCGGGGTGCAAGACGTCGTCGACCACCCGCCACCCCGCTTCCGCCTCCGGCCCCGGCGCGAACATGGCCTCGGCCGCGGTCTCGACGTGCTGCCCGTCGCCCGTCTCCCCCATCAGGTCCAGGTCGGGAAACAGCGACTCCTGGCGCACGTCGCTCAGCCCTGAAAAGCCCACGCCCAGTAGGCGGATCGGCCCGATCTCGCGCGGGTCGAGCAGCAGCCGCCGGGCGACCGCGACCAGCGCGCCGGGCTCGGTCGTCGCGTAGGGCAGCGTGGCCGAGCGGGTCAGCGTGCTCATGTCGGATTTCTTCAGCTTCACGGTGACGGTGCGCGCGCCCCGGCCGTCGCGCAGCAGGCGTTGGTGCGCGTGCTCGGCGATCGGGTCGATCGCCTCCCGCAGCTGCTCCAGGCTGGTCAGGTCGACGGCGAAGGTGGACTCGGAGCTGATCTGCTTGGCTTCGGCGCGCTCGGCGACGGGGCGGTCGTCGACGCCCTGGGCCAGGCGGTGCAGCGCCGGCCCGATCGTCGCACCCAGGATGTTGGCGGCCTCGGCGTCGGTCAGGGCGGCCAGGTTGCCGATCGTCTCGATGCCCAGCCGATTGAGCTTCTCCTCGGCGACCGGCCCGATGCCCCACAACCGCCGCACCGGCAGCCCGCCCAGCAGCGACCGCTCCTCGGCGCGCCGGACCACCCGAACGCCGTCGGGCTTCGCCAGGCCCGACGCGATCTTGGCGATCTGCTTGCCCGAGCCGGCGCCGACCGAGGCGATCAGGCCGGTCTCGTCGCGAACCCGTCGCCGCAGGTCCTCGCAGAACGCCTCGACCTCCTCGGCCGACGCGCCCGCGAGGTGGGGCGGCTCACCGAAGCCCTCGTCGAAGGACAGCTGTTCGACGACGGGCACCAGGCTGCGCACGGCGTCGAAGACCCGTCGGCTGGCCACCCCGTACACCACGCCGCGCGGCGGCAACACCACCGCGGTCACCCCGATCAGTCGGCGGGCCTGATGCATCGGCATGGCCGAGCGGGCGCCGTACACGCGGGCCTCGTAGCTGGCGCCGGCCACCACACCACGCCCGCCCAGGCCGCCGACCAGCACCGGCCGCCCGCGCAGGGTCGGCCGGGTGAGTTGTTCCACCGAGGCGAAGAACGCATCCATGTCCAGGTGCAGCACCCAACGGGACTCCACGCATCGATGCTATGGGTCTAGCGTCGTTGGGTATGGAGGCTGACGGCACAGACGCACCGAAGTCTCGATGGGAGCGGGTGCGCCATCAGTGGAACCAGCGGCTGCAGCCCGGTGAACAGGCCACGGTGCTGGCCTGGACGTCGTTCACCCTCACCTTCGCCGGGCTGCGGGCGCTCACACATTGGATCCGCGCGGGCCATGGCCCCTCGGGGGGCGGTATGTCGTTGGGCGGGAAGCACTTTCACCACTACAACATCGGCATCGGGATGCTGGCGACGGTGGGCGGCGTGGGGCTGCGCGGAACCGACAGGCAACGACGGCACCCGGCGGCGGCCATCGCCTACGGCGCCGCGAACGCCATGATCGTCGACGAGCTCGCGCTGCTGTTGGACCTCAAGGACGTCTACTGGGCACGTGACGGCCGCGAGAGCGTCGACGTCGCGGTCGGACTCATCGCCACCGGCGCGACGGTGGTGGCGGGCATGCCGTTCTGGCCCCACGCCCACCGCGCGCTGCGCTCGCATTCCTCCGCGAGACTGTAACCAGCGACGAGTCTTCTCGAGAAACACGTCGCTGGTTACAGTCTCGCGGTCAGCACGGGCAGCCCCTCGCCGCCAGGGCACTTCGCGCCCGCTCTACGACGACATCCGGTCGGTGTCGTAGCAGGTCGGCACCGACCCGGATCAAGCGCCATCCGCGTCGCTCCAGTTCTGCGGTGCGCTCGATGTCGTTGGCCCGGATTCGCGGGTCCGTCCAGTGCTGCGGCCCGTCGTATTCCACCCCGACGAGCCACGCCTCCCAGCCCATGTCGATCCTGGCCAGCACGGCGCCCCACACGTTGCGCACGACGATCTGAGTCTGCGGCCTGGGCAGATCCCCATGAATCAGCGCCAGCCGGGTCCTGGTCTCCTGCGGAGATTCGGCGCCGGCGTCGACGAGGGGCACCACCCTACGCAACTGCTTCATGCCGCGTGCGCCGCGGTGCTTGTCCATCAGCGGCCACACGTCTTCGGCGGCGAGGCCCGTCGCTCGTGCCAGGGCGTCCATGCGGATCACGGCGACTGTCGACCCCGGTCGCCGTCCCAGGTCGAAGGCAGTGCGGGCCGCCGATGTGACGGGTATGCCGTCGACCATCGTCACCTCGCCTGTCGCAAGTGTCTCGTTGCGGGTGACGATCAACGACGGCGGACGCGTGCGATCGCAGACCAGTTCGGCCGGGGAGTGCGGATCGACCCACTGGGCGCCGTGCAGGGCCGCGGCCGAGGTGCCCGCCACGACCGCCTGCTTACCGGACCACAACCACGCGGCGATCGCGCGGTCCCGCGCGGTCAATTCGCCACCGCGCCGCTGGTACACATTGCGGTAGATCCGGGTGCACGAACGCCGGAGTTCACGTTGCGTCCACGCTCCCGCTCGAATGGCGTCGGTACCGACGAATGGCTCTGTGCTCACGACGGCAGGGTGCCACGCCACGCCGACATGCCCGCGAGACTGCAACTAACGACGACTCGTCTCGGGAAATGCGTCGCGGAATACAGTTTCGCGACTCAGACCTTGGCGATGCTGACCCGCACGCCGTCGCCGATGTCGACGCCGTCAGACGGCGCGCCGAATTCGAAACTGGTGGCCAGGATCTCACCGGCGATCAGGTCGCGATGCGTGCGCGCCCAGTCGGCCCGCTCGGCCGGCACCGACATCACGACAGAGATCCGGTCGGACACGTCGAGACCCGTGGATTTGCGGAGCTCCTGCAGCTCACGGATGCGGTCCTTGGCCCAGCCCTCGGCCTCCAGCTCCGGGGTGACCGTGCCGTCGAGCACCACCAGCCCGGCTCCGTCGGGCAGCGCCGCGGTGAACTCCGGGTCGGCGGCGACCAGCCGCGAGCTGTACTCCTCGGGTTGCAGCAGCGCGGGTCCCGCGGTCAGGGTGCCGTCGGGGTTGACGACGCCCTGCCCCGCCTTGACCGCCTTGATGGCGGCCTGCACGTCCTTGCCCAGCCGCGGGCCGGCGACGCGGGCGTTGACGGTGAGCTCGAACCGCCCGTAGGTGTCGATGGCGTCGGTCAGCTCGACGCTCTTGACGTTGAGCTCGTCGGCGATCAGTTCCGCGAACGGCTCCAGCCGCTGCGGGTTCTCCACCGCCACGGTCAATTTCGGCAGCGGCAGCCGCACCCGCAACTTCTTGGCCTTGCGCAGCGACGACGCCGCCGAGCACACCTCGCGGACCTGGTCCATCGCGGCGACCAGATCGGGGTCGGCCGGCAGCGCTTCGGCGTCGGGCCAGTCCGTGAGATGAACCGACCGCCCCCCGGTCAGGCCGCGCCAGATGATCTCGGTGACCGACGGCAGCAGCGGCGCGGCCAGCCGCGAGGTGACCTCGAGCACGGTGTGCAGGGTGTCGATGGCGTCGGGGTCCTCTTCCCAGAACCGCGAACGCGACCGGCGCACATACCAATTCGTCAGCGCCTCGGTGAACTGCCGCAAGTGCTCGCACGCCCTCGAGATGTCGCAGGTGTCCATTTCACGGGTGAGGTCGTCGCGCAGGTCGGCCAGCTTGGCCAGGATGTAGCGGTCCAGCACCTGACGCGAATCAATGCGCCAGGAACCGACTTTCGGCGCGTAGAGCGCCAGGAAGCTGTAGGCGTTCCACAGCGGCAGCAGGACCTGACGCACGCCGTCGCGGATGCCCTGCTCGGTGACGATCAGGTTGCCGCCGCGCAGAATCGGCGAGGCCATTAGGAACCACCGCATGGCGTCGGAGCCGTCCCGGTCGAACACCTCGGAGACGTCGGGGTAGTTGCGCAGCGACTTGCTCATCTTTTGCCCGTCGGAGCCCAGCACGATCCCGTGCGCGACACAGGTTTTGAAGGCGGGCCGGTCGAACAGCGCGGTGGCCAGCACGTGCAGCGTGTAGAACCAGCCGCGGGTCTGGCCGATGTACTCCACGATGAAGTCGCCCGGGTAATGGGTGTCGAACCACTCGCGGTTCTCGAACGGGTAGTGCACCTGGGCGTACGGCATCGAGCCCGAGTCGAACCACACGTCGAGCACGTCCGGGATGCGCCGCATGGTGCTGCGGCCGGTCGGGTCGTCCGGGTTCGGGCGGGTCAGCTCGTCGATGTAGGGCCGGTGCAGGTTGGTCGGCCGCACCCCGAAGTCGCGTTCCAGCTCGTCAAGGCTGCCGTAGACGTCGATGCGCGGGTAGGCCGGGTCGTCGGACTTCCACACCGGAATGGGGCTGCCCCAGTAGCGGTTTCGCGAGATCGACCAGTCCCGGGCGCCCTGCAGCCACTTGCCGAACTGGCCGTCCTTGACGTGCTCGGGATACCAGGTGATCTGCTGGTTGAGTTCCACCATGCGGTCGCGGAACGCGGTGACGGTGACGAACCAGGACGACACCGCCCGGTAGATCAGCGGATTGCGGCACCGCCAGCAGTGCGGGTAGGGGTGCTCGTAGGTCTCGTGGCGCACCAACACCGCGCCGTTGGCCGCCGCCGGGCCGCTGCCGTTCTTCAGGTCGCGGATGATGTGCGGGCTGGCGTCGAAGACGTGCTGCCCGCGGTAATCCGGGACGCTGGCGTCGAACCGGCCCTTGGAGTCGACCGGGGTGACCGGCACGATGCCCACCTTGTCGGTGGTCGCCATGTCGTCCTCGCCGTAGGCCGGCGCCATGTGCACGATGCCGGTGCCGTCCTCGGTGGTGACGAACTCCCCGGGCAGCACCTGAAAAGCCTTGGGGCTGTCCATGAAATACGGGAACGGCGGCAGGTAGCGGGTACCGAGCAGGTCGGCACCGCTGTAGCTGCCCAGTATCTCGGGTTCTTCGCCCAACTCGCGGGCGTAGGCGGCCAGCCGCGGCTGGGCCAGCACGAACCGCCGGTCCCCCACCCGTACCTGCACATAAACCACCTCGGGGTTGACCGCGACCGCCAGGTTCGACGGCAGGGTCCACGGCGTCGTCGTCCACACCAGCAGGTGCGCGCCGTCCAGCGCGCCGCCCACGACCTTGAATCCGACGGTCAGCGCGGGGTCCTGGCGGCTCTGGTAGACGTCGTCGTCCATGCGCAATTCGTGGTTGGACAGCGGGGTTTCGTCGCGCCAGCAGTACGGCAGGACGCGGTAGCCCTCGTAGGCCAGGCCCTTGTCCCAGAGTTGCTTGAACGCCCAGATCACCGACTCCATGTAGGACAGGTCGAGCGTCTTGTAGTCGCTGTCGAAATCGACCCAGCGGGCCTGACGGGTGACATAGGCCCGCCACTCGTCGGTGTAGCGCAGCACCGATTCCCGGCACGCGTCGTTGAACGCGGCGATCCCCATGTCGTCGATCTGCGATTTGTCGTTGATGCCCAGCTGGCGCTCGACCTCGAGTTCGGCGGGCAATCCGTGGGTGTCCCAGCCGAAACGGCGCTCCACCTTGTAGCCGCGCATGGTGCGGTACCGCGGGACGATGTCCTTGACGTAGCCGGTGAGCAGGTGCCCATAGTGCGGCAGCCCGTTGGCGAAGGGCGGCCCGTCGTAGAAAACGTATTCCGGGGCGTCGTCGCGGCGGGCGATGCTGGCCCGGAAGGTGTCGTCGCCGGCCCAGTAGTCCAGTACCTCGAGTTCGAGGGCCGGGAAGTCGGGTGCGCCGCCGGCCGGCTTCGGATAGGCCGTGGCTTCAGCGTTATCGGTCACGTGGTGCGTCGTCTCCTGTGCCTCAGTGCCGTTGGGCACTGGTAGCGCCTGTTGGGGACGACGACGCGCTGCCTGCGCGAGCGCCGCGGTACCACCCCGCTTGCCACGCTGTCGCGTGGCCGCTCGTTGAAGGCTGTGACGGGCCCACCCGTTCGGTTCTACTGAGCCGGCTCGCGAAGCCGGCGGTTCTTCCGAAGGCTCCCCGGTGATGCCGGATCGACGCCAGTGGCTCGATTCTACTCAGGCGAAGCACCCCAAGGGGCTACCTGGCCTCAGGAAACACCTGCGGCCGGGTAGCCCCTTGGAGCCTTGGTTGGTCGCTGCCCATCGGATCAGGCCTGAATTTCGAGCACTCCGACGCGCCACAGCGCCGCGTAGACGTGGCGCAGCGGGACGCTGAGCAGCCGGGTGGCGCCCTCCACCAGCGGGTCGCCGGCGAGCAGGGGCTGCTTGTTGACCTGGCGGGCGGCCTTCTTGGGCGCCGGGGCCGCAACGGCGGCCCGCGTCGCGTCGACGTCGCGCACCACCCTCAGCGTGCGGGCGGGCGCTACGGTCACCACTTCGTCGTGCAGGGCTACGGTCATGGTCGCCTCCTAGGCGGGGTTCGGCAAAACGGGGACTAATTGGACTGACGTGTCCCGTCCCGTCGCGGTTCCGATCCTTGAGAACGCTTGACCGACAAGCCACTTGGCGTTGCGACGACTCAGCCGAGAACGTCGTGCCGGAGATCGGACAGGGACGAGACGGAGTTCGGACTTCGACCCGGACTGTCGCTGGAACTCATGTGTCCCTCACCTCCTCGCGGTCACGACGCGCGCGGTGATCCGCACGCGATTTTTGCGCGCAGCACGAGGAGCAGAAAACCCGGCATGGCCGGAAGATCCGCACCCCTCTCGTCAGAGCTTCGGCACCACACGACGTGTCCGGTGTCCCGGAAGCCACCTGGGCTCAACCCTTAAGCCGGGAGGAGCTGTCCTGACCCGGGGCGTCTTTCGACGTTCGGGGTCAGTGGCCTGTATTCGTGTAGACGCCTCACCTAACGAGGTGCTTACCCGACCGATAATGCACGACGGGTCCGACAGGGTCAAACTCCTCCGCGCAGCGTTTCCCAATCTTTACGGGTTTCCGGGGCGGGCACACAGGATTCAGTCAGGTTGGCGCCATGAGCTGGGCGGATAGCCACCCCCGTTGGGCGCCGAATGTTCACCTCGCGTTTGCCGGGCCGCCGCGCAGGCGGCTCAAACACGCTGATCAGCCCTCAACGAGGCCGTCGAGCCGCCCGACGGTGTCGATGAACTCCTCGACCATGTCGAGCACCACCGTTCGCGCAGGGCGAACCCGGTCGAGCGAGCCCACCACCTGGCCGACGAAGTAGGTGGCCAGCTCGCGCGCCTTGGCGCCGGGGTGCGCGGCCGCGGAGTTGATGCGCACCTGCGGCTCGGTGACCAGTGCGGTCTGCAGCGGCATGCCGAGCGGGTCGGGCTTGTCGGGCCGGTCCCACTCGTCGGTCCAGGCCGTGCGCAGCATCCGCGCCGGCTTGCCCGTCATCGAGCGCGAGCGCACCGTGTCCGAGGAGGTGGCGGCCAGGAACTTGTCCTTGACCACCGGCGGCGTCTCGGCTTCTTCGGTGGTCAGCCACACCGACCCGCACCACACGCCTTCGGCGCCCAGGGCCAGGGCCGCCGCGATCTGGCGGCCGCGGGCGATCCCGCCCGCGGCCAGTACGGGGACGGGCGCCACGGCGTCGACGACCTCGGGGACCAGGACCATGGTGGCGACCTCGCCGGTGTGTCCCCCGGCCTCGGTGCCCTGGGCAACGATCAGGTCGACGCCGGCGGCGGCGTGCCGTTGCGCGTGGCGGGTGGTGCCGGCCAACGCGGCCACCAGCACGCCGCGGTCGTGGGCGCGTTCGACGAGGTCGGCCGGCGGCGGCCCGAGCGCGCTGGCGATCAGCCGGATGTCGTGATCGAACGCCACGTCCAATAGCGGCTCGTAGCCCTTGGGCGAGATGTTGAGGCCGCCGGCGGAGGCCCGCAACTCCTGGGCCGGTGCGGTGATGCCGTAGCGGGCCAGGATGTCGTCGACGAACGCGCGGTGCTCCTCGGGCAGCCGCGCCCGCGCCTGCTTGGCGTCGATGCCGCCCTCGTCCGAACCGACGTACTTGGGCGGCAGCAGCAGGTCGACCCCGAACGGTTTGCCGCCCGTCTGCTCCTCGATCCAGGTCAGCTCGTTCTGCAACCGCTGGGGGCTGTGCGCCACCGCGCCGAGGATGCCGAAGCCGCCCGCATTGGTCACCGCAGCCACCACGTCGCGGCAGTGGCTGAACGCGCAGATGGGAAACTCGACGCCGAGCATTTCGGCGACTCTGGTACGCATTGCCCGACGCTAAAGAGGTTTCGATCGATATGTCAATCGACGACGGCCGGCGCGGGCGACCGGCCATCCGGCGGCCAGCTGGACACGCCCTCTTCGAGCGGGACCCGGAGGCTGTGCAGCAGCGACGCGACCATCCGCCACGCACCGATCGCGGCGACGAGTTCAATGAGAACCGTTGTGTCGCCGCCCAATTCACGCTCACAGGCGGCCCAGCTCACGTCGCTCACCGCGCCGTCGCGCACCACGTCGTCGGTGGCGGCCAGCACGGCCCGCTCGACCGCGCCGAATCCGTCGTACGCCTGCCAGTCACGCACGCCGAGCAGATCGTCGGGCGCGACGCCGAGCCGTGACGCGACCCGCCAGTGCTGTGTCCACTCGTAGTCGCATGCCGTGAGCCAGCCGATCCGCATGATCACCAACTCGCGCAGCCGGGGGTCGAGCGCGCCGTGCCAGAGCATGGTGGCGAGCAGATCGTTGATCGCGCGCGCCAGCGGCGGGTGGTTGAGCAGCACCTGGAAGATGCTCAGTTCGGCCATGTAATTGGGCACCGCCGCCTCGTCGGCGGCGGCCGTGGCCTCGTCGAGCGGCAGCTTGGGCACGCGGGCTGTTGTCATCACCGGCCATGGTAGTCAGGCGTTGCCCCGACGTGGCCCGAATGCCGGGCATTCGCTCGGCCCGCGCGGAAGCCCTTGCCGCTCAGACGTTTACAGAAGTCCGAGCAGCTGCAGGTCGGTGACGTACTTGACGATCACGGGCGCCGACACACGCGGGATGTCCGGATCGTCGCTGTCGGGGCCGATCTTGGCTTCGCGCACCGCGGCGCGGAACCGGTCGGTCGGGGCGAGCGACCCGCGGCCCGGCTCGCCAGGCTCGACCTGCTGCGTTCCGGGCGACGGCAACAGCGGGAGCACCGAGTGTTGGCGCTGGCGCTCCGGCAGTTCGCGCAGGGCGGCCTCGAACCGCTGCAGCCACTCGCCGAAGTCGTCGATCCGCTCGATCGGATAGCCGGCCTCGACCAGCCAGTCGACGTACTCATCGATGCCGATCCCGTCGTCGTGCGGGTTCATCACGTGATAGGTCTCGAACCCCTGCATCACCTGCGCGCCCAAGGCGGTGATGGCCTCGGCGACGAACTCCACCGGCAGCGCATCGAAGTGCGCCCGCTGCCGGTTGCCCTCGACGTCCAGTCGATAGAACGACCGCGGCGCGACACCGGTCGCCGCGATGCTCAACACCATCCGGGTGAACATGTCCGACAGGTTGAGCTGTCCCGCGTAGGTGACATCGGCCAGAAGCAGGTCGCAGCGGAACACCGAGACCGGCAGCCCGCACAGGTCGTGGGCCTCGCGCAGCAACACCTCGCCGGCCCACTTGCTGTTG
>NZ_LZJG01000075.1:0-28905 GCF_001667785.1 Mycobacterium sp. E3247
GGTTCGCCGTGGGTGCGCTCATCTAGTGTTCCTCTTCGAACGGGCTGTTGGTCGAAGGGTACACAGAGAGCACCCCCTCATTTTTCGGGGGGCTTGGGTTGTCAGTACCTGCTGTGACCCCCGACACCCTCGTCGTCGACGTCGCGCCAGAATTCGCTGTCGTACTGGGTGTCGGGGATGACGATTTTCTCGCCGGAATGCTGCACGGTGGCCCGCGTCAGGTCCAGCTCGGATACGTCGGTGTCGAGCAATTCGACGTCGGACAGGATGCGGTTCGCGTCGATGACGATGCGCCGCATCGCCGGGTTGTCGCCGTAGCGATTCCTCAGGGAGCCGACGCACCGCCGCAGGCCGCCGATCAGATCGTGAAGTTCGGCGAGTTCAGTAGTGCCGGTAGGAAGTGTCACCGGATATCTCCTAGGGCGGGCGGTGTTGCGGATCACAGTACGCTTCCGATCCTATCCACGGCACAGCCCGGCGTCAGCCGACTCGCTTCCTTACTTTCTTATGTCTCCGCAGCCCGCGCTGGTGGGGGAGGCCGCCGCCGCGCAGCCGCGGGTCGCGGTCGACAATGGCGGCTTCGCCCGCCCGTTGCCGCGCCGCTGGAGAAAAGCGCTGGGCGGCAAGCGGTTCCGGCGGGGCGCATGCCCTGCCGGAACCGTTGTCCACCTGTTACTTGCTGATCGCGATCCGCTGCGCCTGGCTTCCGGCGTACACGCCGGCGACCCGCACCGTCAGCACCCCGGCGTCGTACGAGGCCGTGACGGCGTCGCCGGTGATGTGGGCCGGCAGCTGGAACGACCGGCGGAACGACCCGTAGCGGACCTCGCGCAGGGTGCGCCCGTCTTTCTCCCCTTCGTCCTTGGCGTGCTCGTCGCGGCGTTCGCCGTGGATCACGAGCCGGCCACGGTCGACCTCGACGTTGACATCCTTCTCGACGTCAACGCCGGGGAGCTCGACACGTACGATCGCGTCGTCGCCGTCCTTGACGATCTCGCACGCCGGATTAAATCCGCTGGTGGCGGGCTTGTACCAGTCCGTCGCGGCGGCGGGTCCGAAGAAGTCGCGCAACCACCGGTCGGTGTCCCAGGCCGGTCGCGACCACAAGGGGAGGTTACTCATCGGGATCTCCTTGTACTTCCTTGAGCTTTGTTGTGGATTTGCTGTGTCCGGCGCCCTTTCGGCCGGCTGTAAGAAGAAACATGAGTCGACCACGCTAAAGTTCCACCTAGGCGTTCGCCTCGGGCGAACGAATATTCACAACGCTCCCTGTGAGTTGTGAGATCCTCGTCATAGGACCGTCACATTGGGCGAAATCGCGGTAATTTCTCGCCGCTAATCTCAAAGCCATGGCTGCAGACGGGATTTCGCGTGCGCACTGTGCGGGCGGTCACATCGTCGTAGTCGGGCACGGCATGGTGGGGCACCGGCTGGTCGAGGCGCTCCGGGCGCGCGACACCGAGGGCCTCTGGCGCATCACGGTTTTCGCCGAGGAGGCGGACGCGGCTTACGACCGCGTCGGGCTTACCTCGTACACCGAAAGCTGGGACCGCAAGCTGCTGGCACTGCCGGGCAACGACTACGCGGGTGACGACCGGGTTCGGTTGGTCTTGAACGCTCGGGTGACCGAGATCGACCGGGAAGCGAAGTCCGTGGTGACTGCGGACGGGCAGCGGTGCGGCTACGACACGTTGGTGTTGGCCACCGGGTCCTACGCCTTCGTCCCCCCGGTGCCGGGCCATGACCTGGCGGCGTGTCACGTCTACCGCACGCTCGACGATCTCGACGCCATCCGCGCCGACGCGCAGCGCACGGCGGAAGCCGGTCGCTCCCCGGCGGGCGTGGTCATCGGCGGTGGCCTGCTGGGCCTGGAAGCCGCTAATGCGCTGCGCCAGTTCGGCTTACAAACACACGTCGTCGAGATGATGCCACGCTTGATGGCCCAGCAGATCGATGAGGGCGGCGGCGCATTGCTGGCCAAGATGGTCGGCGACCTGGGCATCGCGGTGCACGTGGGCACGGGCACGGAGTCGATCGAAGCGATCGACCATCCCGATGGGGTGTCATCGGTGCGGGTGCGCCTGACCGACGGTGAGGTCATCGACGCGGGGCTGGTCATTTTCGCGGCCGGCATCCGGCCGCGCGACGAGCTGGCCAGGGCCGCAGGGCTGGAGCTTGCCGAGCGCGGCGGCGTGCTCACCGACTTGGCCTGCCGCACAAGCGATCCGGACATCTACGCGGTCGGTGAGGTCGCCGCGATCCAGGGCCGGTGCTACGGCTTGGTGGGACCCGGCTACACCTCCGCCGAAGTGGTGGCCGACCGCCTGCTGGACGGCGCCGCGGAGTTCGGCGAAGCGGACCTTTCCACCAAGCTCAAGCTGCTCGGTGTCGACGTCGCCAGCTTCGGCGATGCGATGGGGGTGACCGAGAACTGCCTCGAGGTCGCCATCAACGACGCGGTCAAGAAGACCTACGCCAAGCTGGTGCTGTCCGACGACGCGAAGACCCTGCTCGGCGGCGTCCTGGTGGGCGACGCCTCGGCCTACGGGGTGCTGCGGCCCATGGTCGGCAGCGAGCTGCCCGGGGATCCGCTCGCGCTGATCGCACCGGTCTCCGGCGACGCTCCGGCGCTCGGGATCGGCGCGCTGCCGGATTCCGCCCAGATCTGCTCGTGCAACAACGTCACCAAGGGCGATCTCAAGTGCGCGATCGCCGACGGCTGCGCCGACGTGCCCTCGCTCAAGTCGTGCACCGCGGCCGGCACGTCGTGCGGCTCGTGCGTGCCCCTGCTCAAGCAGCTGCTGGAAGCCGAGGGCGTGGAACAGTCCAAGGCGCTGTGCGAGCACTTCAGCCAGTCGCGGGCCGAGCTTTTCGAAATCATCTCGGCCACCGAGATCCGGACGTTCTCCGGCCTCCTGGAGCGCTTCGGCCGCGGAAAGGGTTGCGACATCTGCAAACCCGTGGTCGCCTCCATCCTGGCCTCCACCGGCTCGGAGCACATCCTGGAAGGCGAGCAGGCCTCGCTGCAGGATTCCAACGACCACTTCCTGGCCAACATCCAGAAGAACGGCAGCTACTCGGTGGTGCCGCGGGTGCCCGGCGGTGACATCAAACCCGAGCACCTGATCCTGATCGGCCAGATCGCGCAGGACTTCGGGCTCTACACCAAGATCACCGGCGGACAGCGCATCGACATGTTCGGCGCGCGGGTGGACCAGCTGCCGGAGATCTGGCGCCGGCTGGTCGAGGGCGGCATGGAGTCGGGCCACGCCTACGGCAAGGCGCTGCGCACCGTGAAGAGCTGTGTCGGCACCGACTGGTGCCGCTACGGGCAGCAGGATTCGGTGCAGCTGGCCATCGATCTGGAGTTGCGGTACCGGGGTCTGCGGGCGCCGCACAAGATCAAGATGGGCGTCTCCGGTTGTGCGCGCGAGTGCGCCGAAGCGCGTTCCAAGGACGTCGGCGTCATCGCCACCGAGAAGGGCTGGAACCTCTACGTCGGCGGGAACGGCGGCATGACGCCCAAGCACGCCCAGCTGTTGGCCAGCGACCTGGACACCGAGACGCTGGTCCGCTACGTCGACCGGTTCATCATGTACTACATCCGGACGGCCGACCGGCTGCAGCGCACGGCGCCCTGGGTCGATTCGCTCGAGGGCGGCCTCGACCACGTGCGCGAGGTCGTGTGCGAGGACTCGCTGGGCCTGGCCGAGGAATTCGAGGCCGCAATGGAGCGGCACGTGCAGAACTACAAGTGTGAATGGAAGGGCGTGCTCGACGACCCCGACAAGCTGTCGCGGTTCGTCTCGTTCGTCAACGCCCCGGACGAGGTCGACTCGACGGTGGAATTCACCGAGCACGCCGGGCGCAAAATCCCCGTTTCCATTGGGATGCCGAAGATCCGTACGGGAGCTGGAGAGGAATCATGACACTTCTCAACGACATTGCGGTGTGGACGACTGCCTGCGAGTACGACCGCCTCATCCCGGGCCGGGGCGTCGGCGTGTTGCTCGACGACGGGTCCCAGGCGGCGTTGTTCCGGCTCGACGACGGCTCGGTGCACGCGGTGGGCAACGTCGACCCGTTCTCCGGCGCGGCCGTGCTCTCCCGCGGGATCGTGGGGGACCGCGGGGGCCGGGTGACGGTCCAATCGCCGATCCTCAAGCAGGCCTTCTCACTGGAAGACGGTGAATGCCTGGACGATCCGAACTTCTCGGTGCCGGTGTACCCCGCGCGTGTCACCGACGACGGCTTCGTCCAGGTCGGCCGGCTCGCCGCCTAGCGGGTGATGTCGCCGACGAGGTAGCGCTGCATCGTCGGGCCGATCGCGTCGACGAGCGCGTCGACCGACATCGAATGCAGTGGCTCCGAGCGGATGCCGTAGCGCATGATGCCCAGACCCACCAGCTGCGAGGCGCACAGCGAAGCCCGCGTGGCGGCCTTGTCCGCCCCCAGCAGCTTGAGCAGCGGGCCGAATACCGGCCCGACGAACATGCTCTGCACGGTTTCGGCGGTCTTGGCCATCCCGGTGGAGGCGATCGCGCTCGCGGCGAAGGGGCCGCCGCCGGCGGCGTCCCAGGTGGTGATCAGCATGCGCAGCGTTTGACGGCCCACCTGATTGGCCCCGCCGGTGACGATGCGGTCGATGAATTCCGGTGTGCCGAACGGCAACCGCAGCATCTTGGCGACCGGGTCGAGGAGCCCACGCGACGGCTCTTCGCGACGGGGCATGGTGCCAGGATCGCCGGAATCAGGCCAAAGATCAAGCGTCGCGGGCGTCGGCGCGCCTCGACGATCGGCGCCTTCAGGCCGCCGGATTCGGCCGCACGATGCGGTCGTGCACCCACCGCTGGGCGCTCGAGCGGCGCGAAGCGTGCCGGGCGGTGGGGGCCAGCACCGGCGGCATGGCCCGGCGGAATCGGTTGGCGATCAGGCGTGTCAGGCCCGGATGGGTGCTCAGCGGTTGGCTGACCAGGTCGGCGCCGCAGGCGCGCAGCCTCTCCTGGAACAGGCCGTCGGCCAGCAGGTAGGAGGCGACCACGACGCGCGCGTTGGTGCGGCGGGCCTGGCGTCTCGCCTCGTCCACCGCTTCGGGCAGCTGCGGGTCCCCGGTGGCCGCGAAGGCCAGACCCACTCGCGACCCGGTGAGCGCCGACACCAGCGTCGCGGTGGTGTGCAGGTCGGCGCGCGCTTTGACATCCGATGTTCCCGCCGCGGCCAGGATCACCGAATCACCCGGGCGCCAACCGCATTTGAGCAATTGGTCGCCGACGATCCGGGCGATCTGGCCACTGGGGCCCAGGGCGGGGGTGACGATGACGTTGGGGTGCCCGCTCTGCCCGACGTGGGCCGGCAGGTCCGCGCGGACGTGGTAGCCGCGCGACAAGAACGCGGGCAGCACGATGGCGGGCCGGCCGGTGGCCTTCGCCCGCGACAGCACCTCGCTGGGGGTGGGCCCCAACACGTCGACGAACGCGACCTCCACCGGGCGTGCGATCAACGAGCTTGCCTGCGTGGCAAGCTGTTCGACCATCGCCACACCCTCCGGCCGGCGGGTCCCGTGCGCGACCAGGATCAGCGCCATGAGGCGTCCGCCCGTTGCTCGGTCGCGAGCCGGTAGCCACGCTTGACCACCGTCGCGATGATGTTCTTGTCGCCCAAGGCCGTCCGCAGCCGCAGCACCGCCGTGTCGACGGCGTGCGGGTCGTTGCTGTTGCCGGGCAGCGCGCGCAACAGGTCACCGCGGGGGACGACGTCGCCGGGGCGTTTCGCCAGCGCACGCAGGATTCCCATGCCCGAGGGCGACAGCACCTTGATCGAGCCGTCCACCAGCACGCAGGTGCCGCGGATGTCGACCGTGTGGCCGGCGGCCCGCACGGTGCACGAACCCAGCAGCGGCAGCTCTTCGGCGACGTGACGGGCCAAGGCGCCCAACCGCATTCGTTCCGGCGACGACGTGGGCACGCCTTTGCGGATCAACGGCTTGGACGTCACCGGGCCGACGCACATCGCGTGCACGTCGCTGCGCAGGGCGCCCAGCAGTTGGTCCTCGACGTCGAGCTCGCGGCTGCGCTCGAGCACCGCCGCCGCCGCGGGCGCCGACGTGAAGGTGACCGCGTCGAACTGCCGCGCCGCGATACCTGTCACGAGCTGATCGAACGTGCCGCCCAATGGCGTTGGCTTCCAGCGGTATACCCGGACGGGCACCACCTGGGCGCCCGCCAGGCGCAACCCGCCGAGGAACTCCGGGAAGGGATCCCACGCGTCGGCGGCGCCGTGCAACTGGACCGCCACCCGCAGCCCGGCCACTCCCGAGTGGAGCAGGTATTCCAGGACTTCCTGCGATGACTCGGAGTCCGGGGACCACTCCTCGTGCAGGCCGGCGGCGCGCAGTGCGCCGGTCGCCTTCGGCCCGCGCGAGACGATGCGGGCCTTTGACAGCGCGGTGAGGAGTGGGTTGACCAGCCCCCACCCCTCGGCCGCGGCGAGCCACCCGCGGAAGCCGATGCCGGTGTGCGCGACGAGGACGTCGGGTGGCTCGGCGATCAATGCCTCGGTGTTACGGTGCAATTCGTCGTCGTCGGGCAGCGCGATCATGTTGATCGCCGGCGCGCTGCACACCTCGGCGCCGTGGCGGCTGAGCAGCGCACACAGCTCCTCGGAGCGCCGGGCGGACGTTACCGCGATGCGGTAACCCGTCAGCGGCGGGGAGTCCGGCTGGCCCATATCACCTGTGTATGCCTGTCAGATTTCGGTTGCGTTACCTGGCAATTGCTTGCGCATTGCCCACCATGAGGGCGCGCTCACACGCGTGCCAGGGCGCCTGCCGTCTCACCGTCCACCGCCTCGGTGGGCGGTGCCGGTCGGCGCACGTAGACCGACCACGTGACGATCGCGGCCACGACGTAGGAAGCAAGGAACGCCCAGTACGCCGACGTCTCCTCCCCGGTGGCCAGGTAGGACTGGCGCAGCGCGAGGTTGATGCCCACCCCGCCCAGCGCACCCACCGCGGAGCAGATGCCGATCAACGCTCCCGCCTTGGCGCGCGCCCAGTGGCGGCGCTCGTCCTCGCCCATCTGCAGGGCGCGGCTGCGCGCGTCGTACACCGAGGGGATCAATTTGAACACCGAACCGTTGCCCATCCCGGACAGGACGAACAGCACCATGAAGCCGATGACGTAACCGATCATGCTGGTCGAGCGGTCCCCGGCGTTGTGATCGTCGATGGTGCTGATGATGACCAGCACCCCGGCCCCCAGCGTCATGCCGGCCAACACGCCGAGCGTGACCCGGCTGCCGCCCTTGCGGTCGGCCAGCCGGCCGCCGTAGATGCGGGCCAGCGAGCCCAGCAGGGGGCCGATGAAGGCCACCTGCGCGGCGTGCAGCGCCGCGTGCTTGGCGCCTTCCCCGTTGGCGAGGAAGTTCACCTGCATCACCTGGCCGAAGGCGAAGGAAAAGCCGATCCAGGAGCCGAAGGTGCAGATGTAGAGCAGCGAGATCACATAGGTGTCACGCTCGAACAGGATCGAGCGCATCGTGTTCAGCTCGGTGCCGTGGCTCACGTTGTCCATGAACAGCGCGGCCGCGAGCCCGACGACCACCAGCGCGACCAGGTACACCGCGCACACCCAATACGGCGCCTCGTGTCCGGCCGTGGCCAGCACCAGGAGTGCGACCAGCTGGATCACCGCCACCCCGAGGTTGCCGACACCGGCGTTGACGGCAAGTGCCGAGCCCTTGAGCCGCTGGGGATAGAAGGCGTTGACGTTGGCGAGCGAAGCCGCATAGTTGCCGCCGCCCAGCCCGGTCAGGGCCGCGCACACCACGAAGGGCCACAGCGGAAGGCCGGGGTTGGCGAGCAACACGATCGTGCCGACGGTCGGGATCAGCAGCACGAACGCCGAAAACGCGGTCCAGTTACGGCCGCCGAAGGTGGCGATGCCCAGGGTGTAGGGGATCCGGGCCAGGCCACCGACCAGCGTGGCGACGGCGCCCAGCAGCAGCTTGTCGCCGGCGGAGAAGCCGTAGACGTGCTCCGGCATGAACAGCGCCATGACCGGCCAGAGCGTCCAGACCGAGAAGGCGACGTGGTCGCCGGCGATGGTGCACAACAGGTTGCGGCGGGCGATCTTCCTGTTGCCCGCCTCCCAGGCCGCCGGGTCTTCTGGATTCCAGTCCGCGATGCGGTGATTGCGGGCCATCCGAACGTCACCTTTCGTCGACTGCCATGCGGGAAGGGCACGCCGCAGTGCTCGTTTCCGTTGCCCCGCGGGCGAATTCGGCTGGGGCCCGCGCCGGGAGAAAATCCGGGCGCCCCGAATGAAGAGGCATGCCCCGCCGCGTGTTTCGATGCTCACATTCGGGGCGGGAATGGGTCAACTCAATCGGGCCCGAATCGGCTGTTAGTTGATTACCAGTTATCTGGTAAGTCGCTGTAGGCGGCACCCGACGGTGAAATGGCCAACCAAATCAGGTGATTCGAAGCCGTCGCGCGGCTTGGTGTGAGCTGGAATACATTTCGGCGGACAACGGGCCCGAGTGAGCCTGGAACGACTACGGGAACGGCCAGGCGCCGGCACGCGGCTGGGCGCCGACCAGGACCCTGGGGCGAGACCAGTGCAGGCGCACCGACTGGCCGGGGCGCACCTGGGCGATCTTGTCGATGTCCCCGTCGACCACCACGCCCACCACCGGGTAACCGCCGGTGACCGGGTGATCGGGCCCCAGGATCACCGGTAACCCGTTGGGCGGCACCTGAATCGCCCCCCGGGTGGTGCCCTCGCTGGGCAGCTGGCGGTCCGGGTAGCGGTACTGCAGCGGGCGGCCGGTCAGGCGCATCCCCACGCGGTCGCTGCGGTCGGAGGCCACCCAGTCGTTGTGCACCAGGACGTCGGGATCGACGAACCAGTCGTCGCGCGGCCCGGGCACCACGGCCAGCTCGACGGCGCTGCCGGTGATCGCCGCCACCGGGGCCTGATCCAGCTCGGGATAGTCGGGGGTGTGCTCCCCGACCGGGAGCTCGTCTCCCACCCGCAGCGGTCCCGGGCCGATGGCCGACATCACGTCGTAGCTGCGCGAGCCCAGTACCGGCTCCACCCCGATGCCGCCGCGCACCGCGAGATATGTCCGCAGCCCGGCGCGAGGCGTGCCCAAGGCGATTACCTGGCCGTCGCGGACATGTTGAATGCTGTTGGTGCCGAACTTTTTTCCGTTGACGGTCGGGTCGGTGTCGGCGCCCGTGACCGCGATGTCGACGTCGCCGCCCCGGACACGGGCCGCGAATCCGCCTAACGTGACCTCGACGGTGGCGCGGTCAACGGGGTTGGCGACCAGCCGGTTGGCCAGCTGGTGGGCGCGACGGTCGGCCGCCCCGGACCGGCTCACGCCGAGGTGGGCCAGCCCCGGCCGGCCCAGGTCCTGGACGACGGCGAGCGGGCCGGTGCGAAGGATCTCCAGGGTTGCCACGGTGGTCTCCTTACCTCAGACGGCCCGGAACTGAACCCAGGTGCCCTGCGTCAGCAGCGCCGGTCGGGGCCGTTCGAGGTCCCACATGACCGCGTCGGTGCGGCCGATCAGTTGCCAACCGCCCGGCGACTGGCGCGGGTATATCGCGCTGAATTCGCCGGCCAGGCCGACCGAGCCGGCGGGCACCGAGGTGCGTGGCTCCGGGTGGCGCGGCACCCGCAGCCGGGGATCCCCGTCGACCAGGTACGCGAATCCCGGGGCGAACCCGCTGAATCCGACCCGCCAGAGCGAACCGGTGTGGGCGTCGATCACCTGCGGGATGGTCAGCCCGGTGTGGTCGGCCACCTCGGCGAGGTCCGGGCCGTCGTAGACGACGTCGATGACCACGTCGGCGCGGCGATCGGACGCGGGGACCTCCTCGGCGGTGACCCGCATCTTGCGCAGCCGCTGACGGATCACGCCTTGGCGGCGCGGGCCGTCGAGCTTCACCAGCACCGTGCGCGCGGCCGGGACGATGTCGACCACGCCGGGCAACGCCGCGACCCGCAACTGCGCCGCCCACGCCAGCACCTCGGCGGTGCTGCCGCATTGCAGCATCAGCGCGCTGTCGCCGAAGTCCAGAACCGTGTTGCCGACCAGGTCCGTGGGCAGGTCCCTGGGCACGTTGTCGGTAAGGTCCGTCACGCTCATTACTCGACGGTAACCGCCCGATCGCCGGCCGGGCGAGGGGCGGGCGACGGATTTTCGAACACTGCCAGAGCTGCCTTAGCAAACACTCAAACGCCGCCGGCGCGGCGGGGATCTAACCAAGGATTTTGGCCAGCTGCGGGGGCAGCTGGTCGGCGACCAACGGGTAGCTCAGCGGCGAGGAGAACGCGATCGCGCCGGCCTGCTCCTTGGTGGTGAAGACGTGCCGGTTCTGCGCGGTGGCCTGTGACCCCGCCACGTCGGGGTCGGCGAGCAACGCCTTCTGGTCGTCGGGGCTCTCGGTTGTCCAGATGAGCACGTCGGCAGAGTCGAGCACCGCCTTGACGCGGTCGCGCGGGATGACGGCGCGGTGGCCGGTGCCGAACGGCTTGATGCTGTCGGCGATCACCAGGCCCATCTGATTGAGGAAGTCCGTGCGCCAGCCCGCCATGGCCGCGACGACGGTCCCTTGCCAGAGGGCGCCCTCCATCAGCAAGGCCTTCTTGCCCGTCCAGGTCGGGTATTCCTTGCCGACGGCGGTGAACCTCTGGTCGACCCCGTCGATCAGCGACTTCATCTGGTCGGCCTGGAACACCGCCCGGCCGATGACGGCGGCCTGCTCCTTCCACGGCTCGAAGAACGCGTCACCGTCCGACTGCGGCACGGTCGGGGCGATCGCGGAGAGTTTCTGATAGGTGTCGGCGTCCACCCCGGCGTTGGTGGCCACGATGAGATCCGGTTTGAGGCCCGCGATCTGGTCCACCGGGATCCCGTTGTCGAGGTTGAGCACCACCGGCTGAGCCCCGCCGAGCTTGGGTTGCGCCCACGGCCACACCGCAAACGGCTGATCGCCGAACCAGTTGGTCACCGCGATCGGTACGACACCGACCGCGAGTAGGTCGTCTTGCTCGGTGTACCCGGCACTGACCACGCGCTTGGGGGGCTCCTTGATCACGGTCTGACCGAAGAGGTGGTCGATCGTCACCGATTTGCCGCCGCCGGTATTCGAGGACGGTTTGCCTGACGAGCACCCCGCAGGGGCGCCGGCGACCGCGGCGACGGCTGCAGCCCCTGCGAGCTGCAAGAATCCCCGTCGATTCCAACCCTGTCGCATCGCGTGAGATTATCGCGTTCCCCGCTCGCAACGCCCGTCGCCGCGCGGTTGCGCCGCTCAGCCCAGCGGCATGCCGGCGTCCAGGAAGTCCAGCGCCCGATAGATGGTGTCGGAGGTCTTCGGCGCGCTGTCATAGGCGGCCATCATGGCGCCGACCATCGCGCCGACGAATACCCGGACCTCGAAATCCGTTGCCGGACGGCCGATCCGGCGACCGATCGCCTCCGCCATGACGTTCACGGTGCGGTAGTACTCGTCGTAGAGGGCGGCCTTGAGCTCGGGTATCGAGAAGATCAGGCGCTGTCGGGTGTTCTCGAACTCCAGCTGCTCGGGCGACAGGCCGGCCATCGTGCTGGCGTACGCGCGGCGGATGGCCTGGCTGGGTGACAACTCCGGTGGCTGGGCGTCGAACGCCGCCAGTATCAGCGGATCGAGGTCGTCGGCCAGCAGCAGCGACTCCTTGGATCCGAAGTACCGGAAGAACGTGCTGGGGGACACCTCGGCGGCGTCGGCGATCTGTTCGATGGTGGTGGCGGCGTAGCCGTTCGCGTCGAACAGGCGGAACGCCTCACGGCGCAGGGCATGACGGGTCTTGATCTTCTTGCGTTCGCGCAGCCCCAGGGGCCGATCGGTCGCCTGCATGCGGCAATTCTCCCGCACTGGGCGGGCAAAAAGTTCTGACAAGCGGGGAACGGCCGTTGCGAGATCCACGTATCGCCGACGTAACTGCGTCCACGCGGCCCGGTAACAGTCCCTTCCTAACGTCGGGGCGTGACTACGACGACCACGCCCGAGTCGACCGCTCCGGTCCTCGCCCCCGCGCACCCGCGCCATCGAGGCGGGCACTGGATCGATGACTGGCGGCCCGAAGACCCCGCGTTCTGGGAGGCGACCGGCAAGCCGATCGCCCGGCGCAACCTGATCTTCTCCATCTTCGCCGAGCACGTCGGCTTCAGCGTGTGGATGTTGTGGAGCATCGTGGTGGTCCAGATGACCGCCGGTGCCCACGGGCATCCGTCCGCCTCCGGCTGGGCGCTGACCGCGAGCCAGGCGCTCTGCCTGGTCGCCGTGCCCAGCGGCGTCGGCGCCTTCCTGCGCCTGCCCTACACCTTCGCGGTGCCGCTCTTCGGCGGCCGCAACTGGACGACCATCTCGGCGGCGCTGCTGCTCATTCCGTGCGTGCTGCTGGCCTGGGCGGTCAGCCATCCGGGCCTGTCGTTCGCGGTGCTGGTGTTGATCGCCGCCACCGCCGGCTTCGGTGGCGGCAACTTCGCCTCATCGATGGCCAACATCTCGTTCTTCTACCCGGAGAAGGACAAGGGCTGGGCGCTCGGCCTCAACGCGGCCGGCGGCAACATCGGCGTGGCGGTCGTGCAGAAGATCATCCCGCCCATCGTCGTGGCCGGTGGCGGGGTGGCGCTGTCGCGCGCCGGCCTCTTCTACATCCCGCTGGCGGTGGTGGCCGCGGTGTGCGCGTTCCTGTTCATGAACAACCTGTCCGAGGCGAAGGCGGACGTGAAGCCGGTGTGGCAGTCGCTGCGGCATCCCGACACGTGGGTGATGTCGCTGCTCTACATCGGCACGTTCGGCTCGTTCATCGGCTACTCGGCGGCCTTCCCGACCCTGCTCAAAACGGTGTTCGGCCGCGGCGACATCGCGTTGACCTGGGCATTCCTCGGGGCAGCGATCGGCTCGGTGATTCGGCCCCTGGGCGGCAAGCTGGCCGACCGCATCGGCGGCGCCCGGATCACCGCCGTCAGCTTCGTCATGCTCGCCGCCGGCGCCGCGGCGGCGCTGTGGTCGGTGAACGCCAAAAACCTGCCGCTGTTCTTCGCCAGCTTCATGTTCCTGTTCGTCGCGACGGGCATCGGCAACGGCTCGACCTACCGGATGATCTCGAGGATCTTCGTGATCAAGGGGCAACTCGCCGGGGGCGACCCCGACACCATGGCGCACATGCGGCGCCAGGCCGCGGGCGCGCTGGGCGTGATCTCGTCGATCGGCGCCTTCGGCGGATTCGTCGTGCCGCTGGCATACGCCTGGTCGAGGTCGCACTTCGGCAGCATCGAACCCGCGCTGCGGTTCTACGTGGGCTTCTTCCTGGCCCTGCTGGTGGTCACCTGGTACTGCTACCTGCGCAAGGGCAACGCTTACCAGACGCGAGCTGGGGTCGGGGTGTAGCCGGATTTCAGCGCGACGGCTGCTGCCTGCCGCCGTATCCGTCCCAGGGGCTGTAGTCGGCGATCAGCTCCTCCTGCGGCGGTCGCTGATCGACCGGCACATGCCGCAGGTTGATCCGGATCCGGTACCAGATCGAACTCGGCCCGCGCATCCCGTCGACCAGCACGTCGGCCGGCTGCAGCAGGCGAGACGCGTCCGGGTGGCGGTCGCGCCAGGTATCCAGCGCGGCCAGCGCCTCGTCCTTGGTCTTGGTGCGGGCGATCTCGATGAGCGGCATCGCCGACCGGCGCCGGCCGTCGGCCGTGCCGGATCCCTTCGGCGCCCGCTCCGGGGGGCCCATCTCCTCGGCCAGCACCAGCAACCGGTCGAGCTCGCCGACCGCGTCGTCCATCCCCGCCCAGGGGTCGCCCATGGCGGCGAACCGCGCGGGCACCGTGTCGATGGTGAACTCGTCGGGAAGACGTTCGGTCACCTCGTCCCAGAGCAGCGGCGTGGACACCCGGGCGTCCGGCGTCGCCCGCACCGAATACGCCGACGCGACCGTGCGGTCCTTGGCGTTCTGGTTGAAGTCGACGAACACCCCTTCGCGTTCTTCCTTCCACCAGCGGCTGGTCGCGGCGCCGGGCGCTCGGCGCTCGACCTCCCGGGCGACGGTCTGGGCGGCCAGGCGCACCTGCCGGAATTCCCAGCGCGGGGCGATCCGGGCATAGATGTGAAAGCCGCGCGACCCCGACGTCTTCGGCCAGGCCACCAGGCCGTAGTCCTCCAGCACCTCGCGGGCGACCAGCGCCACGTCGACGATCCGCCGCCAGTCGACCCCGGGCATCGGATCCAGGTCGACCCGCAGTTCGTCGGGATGGTCGAGGTCGTCGGCCAGCACCGGGTGCGGGTTGAGGTCGACGCAGCCCAGGTTGACCGCCCACGCCAGGCCGGCGGCATCGTGAATGACGGCTTCGGCGGCGGAGGTACCGCGCGCGTAGTGCAGTTCGGCGACGTCCACCCAGTCGGGCCGGTTCTTCGGTGCCCGCTTCTGGAAGACCGCCTCCTCAGAGATGCCCTTGACGAAGCGCTTCAGGATCATCGGCCGGCCGGCCACGCCGCGCAGGGCCCCCTCGGCCACCGACAGGTAGTAGCGGACCAGGTCGAGCTTGGTGTGCGGTCCCGCGTCGCCGTGGGCGTCGAACACCACCTTGTCCGGGTGGGTGATCGTCACCTCGTGCCCGGCCACCTCCAGCGAAACCGGACCCATGTTCATCATCGTAAGTCGATGGGTACTTACCCCTCGGGATGCGACGGACGTCACATAGGGTGGATCCATGCCTAATCTGATTGGCCTGCCTGGGCAGGCGGTTGCCAAGGTTCAGCAATACCTGGAACGCGGCTCGGCCGAATTGCACTATGTGCGCAAGATCTTCGAAGCGGGCGCCTTCCGGCTGGAGCCACCGCTGAACTACGCCGCGATGGCCAACGACATCTATAAGTGGGGCGAGTTCGGCATGCTGCCCTCCCTGAACGCCCGGCGCCACCCGGACCGCGCCGCGTGCATCGACGAGGAGGGCGAGTTCAGCTTCAAAGAGCTCGACGAGGCCGCCCACGCGGTGGCGAACGGCCTGCTCGAGATGGGGGTCAAGGGCGGCGACGGGGTAGCGATCCTGGCGCGCAACACCCGCTGGTTCCTGATCGCCAACTACGGCGCCGCCCGGGTGGGCGCCCGCATCATCCTGCTCAACAGCGAATTCTCCGGCCCGCAGATCAAGGAGGTGTCGGAGCGCGAGGGCGCCAAGCTGATCATCTACGACGACGAGTACACCAAGGCCGTCAGCAAGGCCGAGCCGGAACTGGGCAAGCTGCGCGCGCTGGGCACCAACCCCGACGCGGACGAGCCGTCGGGCAGCACCGACGAGACGCTGGCCGACCTGATCGAGCGCAGCAGCAAGGAACCCGCCCCCAAGGCCTCCAAGCACGCGTCGATCATCATCCTCACCAGCGGCACCACCGGCACCCCCAAGGGCGCGAACCGCAGCACCCCGCCGACCCTGGCGCCGGTCGGCGGCATCCTCTCGCACGTCCCGTTCAAGGCCAACGAGGTCACCTCGTTGCCCGCCCCGATGTTCCACGCGCTGGGATACCTGCACGGCACCATCGCGATGTTCCTGGGCTCGACCCTGGTGCTGCGCCGCAAGTTCAAGCCACCGCACGTGCTCGAAGACATCGAGAAGTACAAGGTGACCGCCATGGTGGTGGTGCCGGTGATGCTGTCGCGGATCCTCGACGCGATCGAGAAGATGGAGAAGAAGCCCGACCTGTCCAGCCTGCGGATCGTGTTCATCTCCGGGTCGCAGCTGGGGGCGGAGCTCGCCAGCCGCGCGCTGAAGGACCTGGGGCCGGTCATCTACAACATGTACGGCTCGACCGAGATCGCGTTCGCCACCATCGCCGGACCACAGGATCTGGAGCGCAACGCGGCGACCGTCGGACCGGTGGTCAAGGGTGTCAAGGTCAAGATCCTCGACGACAACGGCCAGGAGAAGCCGCAGGGCGAGGTCGGCCGGATCTTCGTCGGCAACGCGTTTCCGTTCCAGGGCTACACCGGCGGTGGCCACAAGCAGATCATCGACGGCCTGATGTCCTCGGGCGATGTCGGGTATTTCGACGAGCACGGCCTGCTCTACGTCAGCGGCCGCGACGACGAGATGATCGTCTCCGGCGGGGAGAACGTCTTTCCCGCCGAGGTCGAGGACCTGATCAGCGGGCACCCGGAGGTGGTCGAGGCGACCGCGATCGGCGTGGAAGACAAGGAATGGGGCCACCGGCTGCGCGCCTTCGTGGTGAAGAAGGACGGCTCGGACGTCGACGAGGACACCATCAAGCACTACGTCCGCGATCACCTGGCGCGCTACAAGGTGCCGCGTGAGGTGGTTTTCCTCGAGGAGCTGCCGCGCAACCCGACCGGCAAGATCCTCAAGCGCGAGTTGCGCGAGATGGAGGTCGACTAGCCCTTCGGGGTCAGCGCCGGTCTTTGATGGCCCGGGTGATCTGCGCCGCCAGTTTGGGGTCGACCAGGAGCTGGTCGATGAGCGCGGTGAGCACCTCTTGTCCGGTCACCCGGGCGACCCCCAGGCGGTCGGCCGCCTCCCGCTGCCAGATGTCGAGGGCGCGGTGGGTGGCCGCCGGCAGGTCGACGGTGCGCCGTGTCCGCTGAACCCGTCCCGCCTGGTTGTGCGCCGGCGGGCTGACCATCCGCTGGGGGGACTGCTGCCCGAGCCCGGTAAGGCGCTCGGTCGGCGCGGCGTCGCCCGCCGCGGCGCCCGACGGCGCGGGACCCCGGAACGATGCGGCGCCGGGTCCGATGTGGCTGCGGTTGAAGTTCACTGCGGCGGTGCCCTCCGAATGAGTGGCCGATCAGTAAATCAGCGCTCGAATGTGTCGATACTGATTCTTCCACCGTCCACGGCGTAAGTCGCGCGACCGGGCCGCCGACCGGCCGCGTCCCCGTCGGCGGCCGCTTTCTGCAGCAAATGTCTTACGGTAGCTGGCAGGCGCGGCGTATGTCGCGGTGATTTCGGGCGCGGGAGAGATGGAGCGCAATTCCGCGCCGCATAACGCAGGACAATACGCCGATGCGGAATTGCGGAGAACAGTATTTCAGTAGACGTCATCTGAGCAGGGATAAGACCGGACTCCGTAGATCAGTATCCGATGTTCTCCTGAGATATGGAAATCATTAAATCCGACAAAATGCCGACCTTGCGCAGTCTGGCAATCGACTTGTTACATAATTCACAGGACAATTCGTGTGTAGCTTAGTTGTTTGCCGGGAAACTCCTGGCTAACGTTTTTGTTGTCGGTATCAGATCCTGGAAGGGGCTCCTGCGATGACGCTCTCTGCACAATCGCTCCGCCGCGCGGCCGCCAGTGCGGCCGGCGCTTCGGCCATGGCGGGAGCGCTGCTGTTCGGCGCCGGCGCCGTTGCCCAGGCGGCCCCCGCACCAGGAACCGACCACAGCTTCACCACCACCGGTCCGCATGGCGCGCCCGGTGGGCCCGGAATCCTTCCCGACCGTCCAGGAGGGGGTCATGGCGGATGGGGCGGAGGCCACGGATGGAACGGGGGGCACCGTGGGCCGGGTTGGGGGAACCGCGGATTCTGGGCCCCCGGGCACTGGTGGAACTGGTGGTGGTGAACCAAGCCTCCCCGTGATAGCCGGCCAGCCTTGACGTGCCGATCCACTCCTAGGCTGACCGGTCCACGGGATGGGGGGGAACCATGCCGGCCTGACCACCCCTCAGGTCGGCATGGCCCTTTTCCGGGGCGGAATCGCCCGCCGGTCAGGGATCGCGAGGAAGGCCGAGCAACCGCTCGGCGATGATGTTCAGCTGCACCTCGGAGGTGCCGCCGTAGATCGTCGTGGCCCGGCTCGCCAGCAGGTACTCGCCCCACTTGCCGGGCAGCTGGTTCGTGTCGCCGATGGCGGCCTCGGTGCCTAACGAGGACACCGCGAACTCGGCGTACCCCTGGCCGGTGCGCATCGAGAGCAGCTTCGAGATGGCCGCGGACGGCATGGCATCGCCGCCGGCCAGCGTCAACAGCGTCGAACGCAGGTTCAGCACCTTGGCGGCGTGGCCCTCGGCGATCAACTGACCTGCCCGGTGTTGCGCGACCGGGTCGAGGTGCCCGTCGCGAACGAACTCGACGAATTGACCGAGAGTCGCCAGGAAGTTGGCCTCGCTGCTGCCGATCGAAACCCGCTCCGCGGTAAGGGTGTTACGGCTGACCTCCCACCCACGGTTCACCTCGCCGAGGACGCACTCGTCGGGCACGAACACGTCGTCGATGTAGACGGTGTTGAACATCGCGTTCCCGGTGAGCTCGCGCAGCGGCTTCACCTCGACGCCTTCACTGCGCATGTCCAGCAGGAAGTAGGTGATGCCGTTGTGTTTCGGGGCGCTCGGGTCCGTTCTCGCCAGCAGCGCGCCCCACTGGGAGAGCTGCGCCGCGGTGGTCCAGATCTTCTGACCGGTGATCCGCCAGCCACCGTCCGTCCGAGTTGCCTTAGTGCTCAGCCCGGCCAGGTCCGATCCGGCGCCCGGCTCGGAGAACAGCTGACACCAGATCATCTCGCCGCGGAAGGTCGGCGGCAGGAACCGCTGCTTCTGCTCCTCGGTGCCGAACGCGACGATCGACGGGATGATCCAGGTCGCGATGCCCATCTGCGGGCGCTTGACCCGCCCGGAACTGAACTCCTGGGCGATGATGATCTGCTCCACCGGGCTCGCGGCCCGGCCCCATGGCTTGGGCAGGTATGGCAGGACCCAGCCGGCCTCGGCGATCGCGACCTTGCGGGTGTCGCGCTCCATGGCCTTGAGCGCGTCGACCTCGGCCCGGATCTCGCTCCTCAGCTTCTCGGTGTCGGGGTCCAGGTCGATGTCGACCGCGCGCATTCCCGTGGTGGTCGCGGTGTCCACCACCTTCTGCGGATACTCCGAACCGCGGCCGAAGGAGGCGGCCAGCATCAGCGCCCGGCGGTAGTAGACGTTCGTGTCGTGCTCCCACGTGAACCCGATCCCGCCGTGCACCTGGATGCAGTCCTGCGCGCAGCGCTGGGCGGCCGCCGGCGCCAGCGTCGCCGCCACGGCGGCCGCGAACTCGACGTGCGAAGCGGCTATCTCCCAACCATTTTCGCGTGCTTCGTCGATCGCGCGGGCCGCGTCCCAGACCGCCGCGGTGGCCCGCTCGGTGTCGGCGATCATCTCCGCGCACCTGTGCTTGACGGCTTGGAACTGGCCGATCGGCCTGCCGAACTGCTCGCGGATCTTGGCGTACTGCGACGCCGTGTCGGTCGCCCAGCGCGCCACGCCGATGGCCTCCGCCGACAGCAGCGTCGTCATCAGCGCGTGCGCGGTCGCCATGCTCAGGTTGCCCAGCACGACGTCGTCGCGGACCTCGACGGCGTTGGCCCGCACATGCGCGATGGGCCGCAGCGGGTCAAGGCTTTTCACCGGCACGATCTCGAGCTGGTCGGCCCGCAGCACCACCCATTCCTCGCCGCTGTCGATCGCGACCGGAAGCACCAGCAGCGACGCCTGCGCAGCGGCCGGGACGGCGCGGACCTCGCCGCGAATCACCAGCGCGTCACCCTGACGGGTGGCCGTCAGCGCGCAGCAATCCAGCGCGTAGGCGCCGATCGCCGCGCCGGATGCCAGCTCGGAGAGGACCTTCGCGTGCGGGTCGTGCGCGGAGATCAGCGCGCTCGCGATGGCCGACGGCACGAACGGGCCGGGCATCGCGCCGTAGCCGAACTCGGCCAGCACGATGGCCAATTCGAGGATGCCGAAGCCCTGTCCGCCGACCGATTCGGCCAGATGCAGGCCCTGCAGTCCCTGTTCGGCCGCGGCCTGCCAGTACGGCGGGGGGTTCTCGATCGGTGTCTCCATGGCCTGGTGCAGCACCTCGGACGGCGCGACGCGCGCCACCAGGGACCGCACCGAGTCGGCCAGGTCTTGATGCTCAGGAGTTATTGCGATCGGCATTGGTCGCCTTCCCATGACTTGCGTTTCGGCCCAGCAGCTTCCAACCTAACAACCAGTCGGTTGGTTGACTACATGGGCCAGGGGCCGGCCGTCGCGCAGCCGGCGGCAGTTGGCCACCGCCTCGGTCAGGTACCGGCGCATGGTGTCCGCGGTGTACCAGGTGACGTGCGGTGTCAGCACCACGTTGTCCAGGCCGAGCAGCGGATTGTCCGGCGCCACGGGTTCCACCTCGAAGACATCCAGCCCCGCCGCGGCGAGACCGCCCGTGCGCAGGGCCTCGACGAGGGCCGCTTCGTCGACGACGGCGCCACGGGACGTGTTGACCAGCACCGCATTCGGTTTCATCCGGGCCAGCGCGTCGCGGCCGAGCAGATGACGGGTCTGCGCCGTCAGGGGCAGGTGCAGCGAGACGATGTCGCTGGCGGCCAGCAATTCGGGCAGCGGCCGCCAGTCGGGCCGGCCGTCGTCGCGGGTGCTGGTATGCAGCACCGCGGCCCCCATCGCCGCGACGATCTCGCTCACCCGCTTGGCGATGTTGCCGTAACCCACCAGGCCCACGGTGCAGCCACCGATGTCGCGCACGGTCTCGCCCAGCCCCGGGTCCAACGGCCAGCCCCGTCCTTGGCGGATCGCGCGGTCCAGGCCCGGCAGCCGGCGCAGCGCGGCCAGCATCAGCAGCACCGTGCCCTCGGCCACCGACGGCGCGTTGGCGCCCGGCATGTTGGCGACGGCGATGCCCCGCTCGGTGGCGGCCCGCACGTCGATCGTGTTCACCCCGGCGCCGAGCTTGTGCACCAGGCGCAGCCGGTCCCCGAGCCGCAGGTCGGCGCCCGACAGCGGCCGAAGCACATGCCAGATCACGTCCGCCTGCGGCAGCTCGCGGTAAAACGCCGCGTCGTCGTCTTCGGCGCACCACCGGATGTCGAGCCAATCAGATTCTGGCGCAACGAAGTCAAGCACTTTGTCGCCGGGAACGAAGTGGGCGAGAACCCTCAGCGCCACCGCTTGGTGATCCACCTGGCGATGGTATCGGCCTGCTCGCTGCGTGCGCCCGGGGTGGTGAAGTAGTGATCGGTGTCGATCGACGCCCGCGTCTTGTCCGTGCTGACGAGCGCGTCGTAGATGCGCTGGGCGTCGGACGGGAACACGCCCGTGTCACCCTCCGCGTTCATCACCAGCGCGGGGCAGTCGATACGGGCCAGGTGCGGCTCGGCCCGGGTCTGCGCCGCCCGGAGGCTCCACATGCCCAGCCAGTTGCGCAGGGTGGTCGCCGCGGCGATGCCGTGCGCCGACCGATTCGCCCTGGCCGGGATGCCCGCGTAGCACAGGTTCGGTTGCCGCTTGGTCGGCTCGATGCTGGGGTCGACCATGCGGGGATCGGCCCAGGTGCGCATCACGGTGAACGGCCGGTCCGAAAACCCGGCGGCGCGAATCCGTTTGAGCTCCGTCTCGACCCAGTCGGTGATGGCGTGGTTGCGCGCGGTCTGTGCCTGTCGGTAGCGGGCGATGAACTCCGCCGAGTACGGGGGACCGTTTTCCTTGTTGAAGAGGTCGAGGTCGGCGGCGGTGGCGACCGGGTCGTTCTCGTCGACGACGGCGGCGTCCATCCACGCCGTCAGCACGTCGGGGCGCCCGGGGTGGGCCGCGGTGGCCACATAGCCGTCGGCGGGGATCACGTCGGCCAGCCCGGCCGCGGGGCGCATGCCGTCGAGCGGGGTCACGTTGGGTTCGGTCGCCTGTGACTGATAGGCGGCCATCAACGATCCACCGCCCGAATTGCCCAGCAGCACAACGGTATCGATGCCCTGCACCTCACGCAGCCAACGCACCCCGACGCCGATGTCGACCAGCGCGTGGTCGAGGAGGAAGCTGCTTTCGAAACCCCGGAATCTGGTGTTCCAGCCCAGGAATCCGATGCCGCGCGTGGCCATGTAGTCCGCGAGGTAGTGCTCGGAGAAGTCGATCTGGTAGTGCGTGGCGATCATCGCCACCTTCGGCTTGCGTCCCACCGCTCGGTGGTAGAGGCCTTGGCAGGGATGCCCGCCGGCGCCGGCCCGCCCAGCGGTGGGCGACGGCAGCCCCACGAACTCGCGGAGCACCCCGGCGGCGGCATTGCGACGGGTCAACTCGGCCCGCCTTCACCGGCGTAGCTGGCCCGGTGGTAGATGTTGGCGGCCAAAATCGTCTCGGCGGTCAGCTGCGGATCGTCGTCGATGCAGTGGCCCTCGGCCTGGGCGCGCCGCACCGACTCGCTGATGAAATCGATTGGCGTAGAACATATTTCTGCGCAGTACCGCACGACGCCGTCATTGACCGCGGTCATCTCGGTCGCGGCCCGTGTCCACTCGCCGCGATGCGTCGGAAACTCGGCGAGCTCGCTACGCAGCCGATCGGGTTTTGCCGCGGTCGACACCCAAGCACACCTCCCTAGAGCAAAACTGAACCTGATGTTAGATTCAGATTTGCATCTTGGCCATGACCCGCGGACGGGAGCCGCATGATGATCAAGCCGCACAACACCAACACGGAATTCGAGTTCGGCGGGATCAACCATGTCGCGCTGGTGTGTTCGGACATGGCGCGGACTGTGGACTTTTACTCGAACGTCCTCGGCATGCCGCTGATCAAATCGCTCGACCTGCCCGATGGCGCGGGGCAGCACTTCTTCTTCGACGCCGGCAACGGCGATTGCGTCGCGTTCTTCTGGTTCGCCGACGCCCCCGACCGCGTGCCCGGCCTCTCGTCGCCGGGCGCGATCCCGGGGATTGGGGACATCACCAGCGCGGTGAGCACCATGAACCATTTGGCATTCCACGTGCCGGCCGAGAAGTTCGACGACTACCGGCAGCGGCTCAAGGACAAGGGCGTGCGGGTCGGCCCGGTGCTCAACCACGACGAGAGCGAACGCCAGGTGTCGCCGACGGTGCATCCCGGCGTTTACGTGCGCTCGTTCTACTTCCAGGACCCCGACGGCATCACGCTGGAATTCGCTTGCTGGGTAAGGGAATTCGGCGCGAGCGACACCAGGGCCGTTCCCAAGACCGCGGCCGACCGCAGGCCTCCCGTGGAGGCCGTACGCTGAAGCGGAGATGACCGACGGCATTCTGTCCGACGCCCAGATCGCGGCGCTGACGCCCGAGCAGCGGCGCGATCTGATCAGCCGGCTCGAGCAACCGTTGAGCGACGTGATCGACCCGGCGTTCCTCGGCCGGATACGGCGCATCCGGTTGGGCCTGATGACCGGCGGCTCGATGGCGATGATTCCCTGGCTCGGGTATCTGTCCGTCACGCTGCCGCAGAACTACGTCGCCCACAACTGGCCCCTGACATGGATCGGCTTCGACGTCCTGTTGGTCGGCTTCATGGTGGCCACCGCGGTGTTCGGGTACCTGCGCCGTCAGCTGCTGGTTCCGGCCGCGTTCACCACCGGGGTGTTGCTGATCTGCGACGCGTGGTTCGACCTCATGACCGCCGGGCCCAAGGACATCTGGCTGTCGGTGGCCACCGCTCTGCTGATCGAGGTGCCGCTGGGGGTCTTCATGATCTTCAGTGCGCAGCGGCTGCTGCGACTCACCCTGATGCGGTTGTGGTTGCTCAATCCCGGGATGCGGCTGTGGCGCCTGCCGCTGTTTCCGTGACGCGGTACAGGTCCGGGTTGGTGAGTTCCTCGAGCAGCGCCGCCAGGTGATCGACGAGCTCGTCGGGCTCGAGTTGGACCTCGCCGGCCAGCCAGGCGCTGATGGTCTGTCCGACGCCGCCGACCGCGAAATGCGCCGCCGCCTTGACGCGCTCGTTTGCCGGTGCCCGCAGCGTGTCGACGGCGTGCTGACCGGACAGCATGGCGAACAGTGCGCTGGATTCGGCGCGCTTGCGCACGATGACCGAGTTGGCCAGCTGGGTGCCGAACAGCAGCCGCCCGACGCGGGGGTCACCGGCGATGGTCCGCACGATGTTGGCCATCCCGGCGCGGGTCTTCTCGTGCGCGGGTACCGCCGCCACGGCGGCCTGGGTGGTGGCTGCCAACTCGGCGACCACCCAGTCGAACACCCGCCCGACGAACTGGTCTTTGTCGGTGAAGCTCTCGTAGAAGTAGCGGGCCGCCAGGCCGGCCTGGCCGCAGATGCCACGAACGGTCAGCTCGGCGATGTCCTGCTGTTCCGCGCCCAGCAGTTCCAGGCCCGCGATCAGCAGCCGGCGCCGGCGGCCGGCGAGCCGCTCGGTCGCCTCGACGCCGCGGTAGGGCCGCGCGCTGGAACCCTGAGCCATAGCCACCATCTTGACACGACGCCCGTGACAGGACAATATCAGGAAACAGACGTTCGCAAATTTAGCCAGGCGGTGCCGGGGGAGGACTCACTATGGCCATTCACGAGCCGGTTCACGAGCCGATTCGGCATGTGGAGCGCCCCGTTGCCGACCCGCCCCGTTCGCGTCGCACCCCCCGCCGGCGCAGCTTGGGAATCGACGAGGGCTTGATGGGCGTCGCGCTGCTGGCCGGGCCCGCGAACGTCATCATGCAGTTGGCGCGGCCCGGCGTCGGCTACGGGGTGATGGAGAGCCGCGTCGAAAGCGGCCGGGTGGATCTGCACCCGGTCAAGCGCGCGCGCACCACCTTCACCTACCTCGCGGTGGCCACCGCCGGCAGCGACGCCCAGAAGGACGCCTTCCGCCGGGCGGTCAACCGCGCGCACGCGCAGGTCTACTCCACTCCGGACAGCCCGGTGCAGTACAACGCCTTCGACGTCGACCTGCAGCTGTGGGTGGGTGCGTGCCTGTACAAGGGCGGAGTCGACATCTACCGCATCTTCATCGGTGAGCTGGACGGCGAGGACGCCGACCGCCACTATCGCGAGGGCATGGCCCTGGCCACCACGTTGCAGGTGCCGCTCGAGATGTGGCCGGCGGACCGGGCGGCCTTCGATCGTTATTGGCAGGAGTCGCTGGCCAAGGTGCACATCGACGACGCGGTCCGGGAGTACCTGTATCCCATTGCCGCCGGCCGCATTCGGGGCGTCGCGCTGCCGCGCCGACTGCAGCGCCTGTCCGACGACTTCTCGTTGCTGATCACCACGGGCTTCCTGCCGCAGCGGTTCCGCGATGAGATGCGGCTGCCCTGGGACGCCGCCCGGCAACGGCGCTTCGACCGGCTGATGGCCGTGTTGCGCACGGTCAACCGCGCGCTGCCGCGCGTCGTGCGGAACTTCCCGTTCAACGTCCTCTTGTGGGACGTCGACCGCCGGATCAGAACGGGACGTCCCCTGGTGTAACGCGTTGGGTTGATAACGACAATCATTTTCATTAGACTCGCACGGGTCCGACCTCTCAGCCCGAGGAGTGCCTGTGACCGCGCCGGTCTGGATGGCGTCGCCGCCGGAGGTGCATTCGGCGTTGCTGAGCAACGGCCCGGGGCCGGGGTCCCTGCTGGCCGCGGCGGGGGCCTGGAGCTCGCTGAGCGCCGAATACGCCTCGGCGGCAGACGAACTCACCGGAGTGCTCGCGTCGGTGCAGGCCGGCGCGTGGGAGGGGCCCAGCGCGGCGACGTACGTGGCCGCCCACGCCCCGTATCTGCTGTGGTTGATGAGGCTCAGCGCCGACAGCGCGGAAGCGGCCGTCCAGCACGAGACCGCGGCCGCCGCCTACACCGCCGCGTTGGCGGCCATGCCGAGCCTGCCCGAGCTGGCGGCCAACCACGTCGTGCACGGAGTCCTGGTGGCCACCAATTTCTTTGGCATCAACACGATCCCGATCGCGCTCAACGAGGCCGACTACGCGCGGATGTGGATTCAGGCCGCCACGACGATGGCCACCTACCAAGGGTTTTCCAGCGCGGCGGTCGCGGCGAGCCCGCGAACCACCCCGGCCCCACAAATCCTGAAATCCGAAGCGCCGGCCTCCAACCCGGTGCAGGGGGCCATCCAGCGGGCCGAGCAGTTCTGGCAGAACCTGGTGCTGGGCTACGAGAACTTCTGGGGCAGCAACCCGCAGCTCAACCCCTTCACGGATTTCGAGAACTTCGTCAACAACCCGCAACTGGACGCGATCCTGCAGCAGTTCGGGATCGGCAACGAAACCGTGGCCCACGACCCTTTGGTCGACAACCCGCTCGACGACTTCGTCGCGAACATCCTGCGCAACTTCGGCTACAACTGGAATCCCGCCGAGGGCACCCTGAACGGCCTCGAGTACGACGTCTACACGGACCCGACGCAAGCGGCCTTCTGGGTCGCCCGGTCGCTGGAACTCGGCGAGGACTTCCAGCAATTCTTCGTGTACCTGCAGACGAATCCGGTGCTGGCCGTGCAATACCTGGTCAGCCTGGAGCTGTTCGACTGGCCGACTCACCTGGCCGAGGTTTTCACCCTGACAAGCCAACCCGCGGCGCTGCTCGCGGCGGCCCCCGCGGCGGCCGCCCCGTTGGCGTCCGCGAGCGGCCTCGCCGGGCTGGCCGGGCTGGCGGCCATCCCTCAACCCGTCGCCGCGGCACCGGCGCCCATCGCGGCCACGCTCCCCGTGTTCCCGGCTGCGGCGCTCGGCCCGATGCCGGGGGGCCCGGCGGGTTTCTTCGCCCCGTACGCGGTCGGGCCCCCCGGCATCGGGTCGGGCTCGGGGATGGGCGCCGGCGCCAGCTCGAGCGCGAAAAGAAAAGCGCCGGAACCCGATACCGCAGCGGCGGCGGCGGCCGCCACCACGCGGGAGGCGGCGCGGGCGCGGCGGCGTCGGCGCGCGCAGCAGCGCGACTATGGCGATGAATTCCTGGATTCGGACGTCGACGTCGCCCCGGATTGGGGCGCGACGGCATCGGACCAGGGCGGTGCGGCTTTGGGGTTTGCCGGCACGGCGTTTCGGGGTGCGGCCGCCGAGGCGGCCGGCCTGACTGTGTTGGCCGGTGACGAATTCGGCGGCGGCCCAAGGGCGCCGATGCTGCCGGGCACCTGGCGGCGGGAGGACGCCGGCGTGACGGGGCGCCACAGCCTGTCGGGGTAGGGTCGGTTAAGTGCGTAGCGAAGGTGATACCTGGGACATCACAACGAGTGTCGGTTCGACCGCGCTGTTCGTGGCCACCGCGCGAGCGCTGGAGGCGCAGAAGCCCGATCCGCTGGCCGTCGACCCGTACGCGGAGTTGTTCTGCCGCGCCGTCGGCGGCCCCGCGGCCGACGTCCTCGACGGCAAGGAACCCGACCACCCGCTGAAGACCGCCGACTTCGGCGAGCACTTCGTCAACTTCCAGGGCGCCCGCACCCGGTACTTCGACGAATACTTCCGCCGGGCGGCCGACGCGGGCGTGCGGCAGGCGGTCATCCTGGCGGCCGGTCTGGACTCGCGCGCCTACCGGCTGGACTGGCCGGCCGCAACCACGATCTTCGAGCTGGACCGTCCGCAGGTCCTGGATTTCAAGCGCGAGGTGCTCGCCGGCCGCGGCGCCCAACCGCGCGCCGAGCGCCGTGAGATCGCCGTCGACCTGCGGGATGACTGGCCGCAGGCTCTGCGCGACAACGGCTTTGATCCCGCCCGGCCGTCCGCGTGGATCGCCGAGGGCCTGCTGATCTATCTGCCGGCCGCCGCCCAGGAGCAGCTGTTCACCGGCGTCGACGGCCTGGCCGCGCACGGCAGCCACGTCGCGATCGAAGACGGCGCACCGCTCGCGCCGGACGAGTTCGAGGCCGCCGTCGAGGAGGAACGGGCCGCCGCCGCCGAGGGCGACCAGCGCCTGTTCTTTCGGCTGGTCTACAACGAGCGGCACGCGCCGGCCACCGAGTGGTTCGGACAGCGCGGCTGGACCGCGGTGGGCACTCCGCTGGCCGATTACCTCCGGCGGGTCGGCCGGCCGGTGCCCGGTCCTGACACCGAGGCGGGGCCGATGATCGCCCGTAACACCCTGGTGAGCGCCGTCAAGGACTGACGGGAACTTTTCCCCACCTGCCACCGACTACTACCTGCGGGGCTCGTGACGCCGCCGACAGCCCAGGCGGCCGTCTGATTCAGCCCGATCGGTAAGGAGTCGTTGCCATGACCGCGCCGGTGTGGATGGCGCTGCCCCCGGAGGTCCATTCGGCGCAGCTGAGCAGCGGTCCCGGCCCCAGCGGCCTGCTGGCCGCCGCCACGGGGTGGAGTTCGCTGAGTGCCACCTACGCGTCGGTGGCCGACGAACTGACCGCGATCTTGGCCGCCGTGCGGGCCGGGGCGTGGGACGGGCCGACCGCCGACCAGTACGTGGCCGCGCACGCGCCGTATGTGGCGTGGCTGATGCGGGCCAGCGCCAACAGCGCCGCGGTGGCCGCCCGGCACGAGACCGCGGCGACGGCCTACGGCGCGGCCTTGGCCGATATGCCGACGCTGCTGGAGTTGGCCGCCAATCACGCGATCCACGGGGTGCTGTTGGCGACCAACTTCTTCGGCGTCAACACCATTCCCATCGCGCTGAACGAGGCCGACTACGTGCGGATGTGGGTCCAGGCGGCCACCACCATGGCCACCTACCAGGCGGTCGCCGGCACGGCGGTGGCGTCCGCGCCGCAGACGGATCCGGCGCCGCAGATCCTGCACGCGGCCGACGACAACAGCGACGGTACGGACACCGGCGACAGCGGCGACATCATCGACAACGACGGCGGAGATCCGACGCAATGGAGCTGGTGGGTCAACCGGCTCACCGAAGTTACCCAGACGCTGGGCCGCGACCTCGAGGAATTTCCCGAGAACCCCGCCGAGTCCATATCCCAGATCGAGAACGACATCCCCCTGCTGGTTGCCGACGAGTTCACCCACGTCGGGGAAGTCGTCGACACCTTCCCGCAATTGCAGGCGGTGATCCCACTGGCGCTCACCGCGCCGCTCTTCGCCGGTTTTCCGGCCGGGTTCGCGGGGCTCAGCGGGCTGTCGGGCAGGGGCGCGGCCGCCGCGGCGGGCGCAGCGTCCGGCTGAATGCC
>NZ_LZJG01000076.1:0-4356 GCF_001667785.1 Mycobacterium sp. E3247
CTGGGCGACAAGGTATTCACCGCCGGCGGCGAGCGCGTCGAGATCGCTGACCTGATATGCCGAATGGACGTAGCGGTTAGCCGGGCCAAGGGCCATCGCCAGGGTGTGGTGATCGGCCGGTGTCGACCCGCGGTCGCACCGGATGAAACTCATCGTCGGCCCTCGGTCGCGCTGCCCGGGAAAGTAGAGAAAGTCGCTGACGATCATGCCCAGGTTGTCCAGGTACCAGTTCAGCGTCTCGACGTACTTGGTCGACTGCACCACCAGATGGCCCAGGCGCTGCACCTGCGCGGGCGCCCGAGGGGGCCGCTGACCGGCGTTGATGCGCCGGACCTCGCGTCCGAAATTGAACTGGTGGACGTGTTGGCCCGGCAGCTCCGGGAGTTCGTGCACGCCGGCGACCACCCGGACCGGCATGCCGCTGGGGTCGATCAACGTGACCGACAACCCACCGATGGTCTCCGGTAACGGTTCGACGGGCGCGCCGAAGCTGTCCGCCAGCCGGAGCACGTCGGCCTCGTCGCACGCCCGGAAAGCCGCACCCGTGAAGCGGTTGCTCGGGCCGTGGCGCAGGATGACGCACGGCGCGCCTTCCCGGGTGCCGCGCAGCTGCAGTTCGTTGGGGCGGTGCTGCGCCGTGTGGAAGCCGAACGCCCGCGCGAACGAGTCTGCCCGCGTCAGGTCGAGTCGCTCGAACTCCAGCCACGCGATGTCGGCGACTTTGATCACCGGGTTGCGGGCACGCCCGGGGTGTTCGCCGCGTCGCGGACCCTGTTCGCTGTGCGCCTGCGCACGGGCGCTCTTCGTCAGATGCATCACCACTCCATCGAGTAACTGACGAAATCGTCACATACGAGAGAACGTTCAGTCAAGACCCTGACGGAATCGTCATCACTGAGGCATACTGCTGTGAATGAGCGCGATGGTGGAGCCGGCCAATCGGCTGGAGCGGCGCAAGTGGCGGACCCGGGCGGCGCTGGTCAAGGCCGCGCAGCAACTGATTGCCGAGGGCAAGGTCAACGTGCCCGTCCTGGAGATCACCCAGGCGGCCGACGTCGGAATGGGATCCTTCTACAACCACTTCGACAGCAAGGAGCAGCTGTTCGAGGCGGCCGTCGCCGACGTGCTCGACGCTTACGGGTCGATGCTGGACCGGCTCACGGAGTCCATCGAGGACCCGGCCGAGACGTTCGCCACCAGTTTCCGGCTGACCGGTCGGCTGTTTCGCCGCCGACCGCAGGAGAGCCGGATTCTGTTGGCCAATGGGCTGGAGTTGTTGTCGTCGCAACGGGGTCTGGCGCCGCGCGCCCTCCGCGATATCAAGGCCGGGGTGGCCGCCGGGCGGTTCGACATCGAGGATCCCGAGCTGGCCCTCGCCATGGCCGGCGGTGCGCTGCTCGGCCTGGGCAATCTGTTGCGTGAGGATCCCGATCGTGACGACGCGCGCGCCGCGGACCTCGTCACCGAGAACGTTCTGCGGCTGTTCGGCCTCAGCGCCGCCGAGGCGCGCGCGATCTGCCGACGCCCGCTGCCCGACGACGGACTCGACGCGGACTAGCGGGCGACGGCGGCCACCGAGAATGCGACGTTGCGACCGACGGCCCCATCGTCGCCGGCCGCGCCGGGGGCGGTCCACCGCACCTGAGCGGTGCCGTTGACGTGCAGAACGGCGCCGGTAGCGAAGTCGACCAACAGCAAAGCGGCTTCGTCGTCGACGGCGAGGTTGCCGTAACTGTTGAACATGTTGTTCCCCGGGAAATCCGGCCACCACAGTCGGGCCGGGGAGTCGACCCGGACGAATCCGGGTGGGCCTCCGCGGTGTGACGCATCGCTGCCGCGGCTGGGATGGGTGGTGCCCAGGAAGAACGTGTCCGACGTGGCAATCATCGCTTGAGCGGACGGGTCCAGAAGCGTTGCGCGCCCGGCTTGTTGCGACCGAGGGGCGGCAAGGGTGGCGACCTCGATCGGGTGGCGGTGGATGTACTTGGGGCAGTTGCCGTATGACTGGTCGACGCGGACGGTCATGCCCCGGTGGTCGGCACTGACGAGGTCGCCGTTGACCCGCAGCCTGCGCCGGGTGGCGAAGTCGATCGCGATGAGGCCGACCTGTTGACCGCTCGGGATCTCGTGCAGCGGATCGCCGTCGCGGGGGAAGGTCGACACGTGCAAGACGTCGTCTTGTCCGCGGAGAAAGCCCGGCGGCGCGGCCAGCGGCGAGATCCACAGGACCCCGTCGCGGTCTCGTCCGGTCAGCGCGGCGAACCGCTGTGACGCCAGAAATCGTGCGGCGCCGGGCGACAGACCCGTACCGTCGAGCATGCCCTCAAGCCGCTTGGCCTCGGCTTCGACCCCCGCTCGGCGCTGTGTTGCGGTCTCGCCCTCGTGGAATCCCGTCGCGGTCACGCGAGGCGTAACAACGGTGCCGGGGCAAACCTTCCGCGGTGCGGTCGGAGCTGGGCGCTCCGCCTAGGCGACCGACACGATGCGGGCGACCAACTTGCCGCCGCGGATGATCTCGATCGTCTGGCCGGCCGCGACCTCGTCGAAATATCGCCCCGCGCGCTTCCGTAGTTCGTCGAGCTCGATCCCGCCGCTGGCTTCGGCGGCGATCGGGGCCGGCTCCGCGTCGCCGGCGGGCACGATCTGCGCCAGTAATCGACCGCCGCGAACCACGCTGAGGGCCTCCCCGGCCGCGACCCGGTCGAAGCACCGCCCGGCACGTGTTCGCAGTTCGTCGAGGCCGACCCAACCACCGGTGTCCGATGCTGCGGGCTCGGCGGATCGCACCGGGATAGGAGCGACCCTCCAGTCACCGACGGGCACGATGCGGCCCACGAGCTTGCCGCGACGGACGATGTCGATGGTCTCGCCGGTGGCCACCCGCTCGAGATACGTGCACGCGTCACTCCGAAGTTGGCCTAGGCCAATGGTTTCCCGCATCTCACGCCGAACGCGGCATGCACCGGCCGGCCGCGGCGATGTTGAACCGACGGAGCCCGCTCGAGTCAGCCGCGCGGTGCCAGCATGTCCTTCCATCCGTCGTCTCCTGTCTTACTCGAATTCTCAACTGCGTACTTGACGCCGTCGGGCCCCACCAGCTCACCGCTCTGGGGAAGATAGACGGCCGGGGGAGGGCCGCTGGGGGTGTATACGCACGGATTCGGTTGCTGCCCATTGCATTCGACGGTGCCCGACCCCGGCCGCTGCAATGCGTCGCTGACGGGCGGCGGTGTCCCCGAGACCCTGTCCGAGGGCGCCGGGTTCATGCCGTTGTCGACCGATGGCGCGGGGATGACCTGGCCGGGCTTCACCGGCTGGTCGCAGCGCGCGGCGGGCGCCGGGCAGGTCAGGATCTGGTTGGGGTCGCCATACCAGGGGTTGGTGCCCAGCGGCACATAGGGTTTGGGGTCGCGGCACTCTCGTGGCGTCGCGGCGCGTTTGCCGGGGACATCCACACAGGGCAGGTTGCGTGCGCCGCGCACGGCATTGGCCGGAGTGTCCTGCGGGATCTTGCAATAGGTTCCGGACGGCATCGGCGCCAGGCTGGTATCCGCCGGAGACCGCCACTGCTCTGCCGGGAGAAAGCCGGTCAGGCACGGCGGGGGCTGGTTGATCGTCAGCGAGGTGCCGAGCGACGCGTAGCCCGGGAAGGCCGTCGTGACCGTCTGTCCTTCCGAGGCGCCCTGCGGGTAGGCCACCAACAGCTGCTCGACGCCCTTGTGGTAGCGCTTGAGCATGTCCAGCACGATCTCGAGATTCGCCAGCGTCTGCGGCAGCGAGTCACGGACGTCGCTGAACACCTCGTTGACCTGATCGGCGGTCGGCGCCCCTTGGGTCAGGATGCTCTGCACATGCTGATCGCTCTGCGCGCTCTGCGCGGCCAGGATGCTCAGGTTGTGCGACCAGCGCTCGATCGAGTCACCGGAGTTGACCTGGCTGTCGATGATCGGCCCGGAGTTTTGGATGATGTCGTTGACGTCGGCGATGTTGGTCTTGAAGTCACCGGCGATCGCCTGCGTCGCGTCCACCAGCCGCTGCAGCGCGGGGCCCAATCCGCCGACCGCTTGGGCTGTTTCGTCGAGCAGCGAGGCGATCTTGTCCTTGGGCAGCACCGCGAGCCCGCGGTTGGCGGCATCCAGCGCCGGCCCGATCTCGGTGGGCACCGTGCCCTTGGTGATGGTCTGTCCGGGCGAGAAGTACTCGCCGGGGTTGCCCGTCGACACCAGGTCCAGGTACTGCTCACCGACCGCCGACACCGAATGCACGTTCGCCGACGCGTCAATCGGGATCTTGTAGCGGTCGGCGATGCTCATGGTCACCCGCGCGCCGGTCTTGGTCGGCTCGACGGCGGTGACC
>NZ_LZJG01000077.1:0-13527 GCF_001667785.1 Mycobacterium sp. E3247
GGCGTCGGCGAGCGGCCTGGGGCAGCCCCGGCTCACCAGGCGCCGTGACCAGACCGGCGCGATGACGACCAGCGCGGCCGTCGCGACCACCGACAGCGCGAAGCCCACGTCGACGGCCAGCTGCGGGGCCATCGCCAGCAAGACCAGCACCGTGGCGCTGAGCGCGGGGATGGCCTGGCGCCGCCGCGAGAACAGCATCCCGGCCAGCGCGATCGCGCCCATCACGGCCGCGCGCAACACGCTCGCCGTCGGCTGCACCAGAACGACGAACGCTACGAGTGTCAGTCCGGCGAGGACGACGGCCGCCCGAGGGCCGATCAAGCGCGCCGAGAACAGCACGGCCGCACACACGATGGTCACGTTGGCACCCGACACCGCCATCAGGTGCGTCATGCCCGCCGCGCGGAAGTCGCGGTCGGTCTCGGCGGTGACCGCCGAGGTGTCACCCAGGACCAGGGCGGGCAGCATCGCCGCCAGCTCGGCCGGCAGCGCGCCGCGAACGGCGGCGGCGAACCGGCCGCGCACCGTGTGGGCGGCCCGCTGCACGGCGCCGGCGGTGCCCAGGGCAGGCCGGCCCGACGCGTTGAGCACCGCAACGGTGAGATCGCGGCGGGTCGGGCGGCCGATCCGCGCGGTGAATCGCACCGGCCGGCCCACCATCAGTCCGTCGGCTTCCGATTCGAAGTCCGACGCGCGCGCGAAGACCACAACGCGACCGGAAATCGGCGCGTCGCGCAGCCGCTGCAGCGTGGCGCGAAACATGAGCCGGCCGCGGCTCAGCGAGACCGGGCTCTCGGTGGGTGTGACCGTCACCGGGGCGGCCGTCCCGAACGCCGCGGTGATCGGGTGGCGATCGACCGCTTCCGCGCGCAGCGCGACCGCGAACCCGAACCCGGCGCCGATGACCCCGGCCGCGGCCAGGCCGGTGCCGACGGCTCGCAACGGCCCGGTTGCGCCCCGCCGACCGTGCGCGGCGTACCACGCCAGCGCGCCGGAGGCGGCGGCCAACGCGACGCAACACGCCGCCACCACCCGGCCGATCGGCCACCAGATCCCCGCGGCGGTCACCACCCAGCAGGTGACCGCGGCCGGCACCAGGCGGGCGTCGACGCGCGCCGCGCCCTCTTCGACGAGGCCGGAACCGTCCACGGGTCTCAGACACGGACCAGGGCGCGCAACTTCTCCAGCCTCGCCGGACCGATGCCGTCGACCTCGGCGAGCTGGTCCACGCTGGTGAACTTGCCGTTCGTCTGCCGCCAGGCGACGATCGCGGCGGCCGTGACCGGCCCGACGCCGGGCAGGGCGTCCAAATCCTCCGCGCTCGCGGTGTTGAGGTCGAGCACCTCGCCCGCCTTCGGCCTCGCCGGTCCGGCCCCCTGCCGCGGTGGCTTCGACGTCGGTGTGGGGCCGGACGCCACCGAGCTTCCCAACGCCGCCGGCTGCCCGGGGGTCGGGGCGAGCCCGACGACGATCTGCTCGCCGTCACCGAGCGGGCGCGCCATGTTCAGTCCGATGGTGTCCGCCCCGCTGACGGCGCCGCCGGCGGCCTGCAGCGCGTCGGCGACGGGCGCCCCGGGCGCCAGGGTGACCAGCCCGGGATTGTGCACCAGGCCCACCACGCTCACCACCACGGGCCGGTCGGGGCCGGCACTCGGGCCGGCGGACGACTTGGGACTCACCGTCGCCGCCTTCTCCACCGGCGGCAGTTTGGCCGACATCACCGGCGCGGGCCGATCCCTCAGCAGCGTGAATATCGTGACGAGCACGGCCAGCGCCGCCACGATCGCCAGGCCGATCGCGCCGGCGCGCCCCGGGTCGGCACGCAGCCTGGCCAGACAGCCGCGCTCCGCGGATGCGGCGGGCAGCCAGCGCGGCAACAGCGAATTCTGGTCCTCGTCGGCCGACTGCCCGGCTGCCGTCGACTCCGCGGCGTCGGGCTCGGCGGCCGGCTCGGCGCCGAGTCTCCGCTGCAAACGCGCTGCGGGAAGTTCTGTTCGCATGCGCCGACCGTAGGTGCGCCAACCGTCGGCTCGGCCCCGACCGGCGACGGCAAGGCCCGAGACTGTGGACTAAACCGAGGCTGTGGACAACGGCTGCGGGGAATGGGTCAAGATGGAGCCAAGAACGGCATCGCCAGAACCGGGCCCTCCGACGCTGGTGGCCACGTTCACCCCAGATGACAGGAGGCCGCCGTGCAACTGGCGCTCACACCGGAGGAAGCCGCGTTCCGCGACGAGCTCCGCACCATCTACACCACCAAGATCCCCGAAGAGGTGCGCGAGCGGGTGCGCCGGGGTGCGGCGGAAGTGAACCACGACGACATCGTCACCAGCCACAAGATCCTGCACGAGCACGGCCTGGCGGTACCGAACTGGCCGGTCGAGTGGGGCGGCAAGGAGTGGACGCCCACCCAGCACCAGATCTGGGCCGACGAGATGCAACTGGCGTGCGTCCCGGAGCCGCTGAACTTCAACACCAAGATGGTGGGCCCGGTGATCGCCGAATTCGGTTCGGAGGAGGTCAAAGAACGCTTCCTGCCGCCGACCGCCAGCCTCGACATCTGGTGGTGCCAAGGCTTTTCCGAGCCTGAGGCCGGTTCGGACCTGGCGTCGCTGCGCACCACCGCGGTGCGGGACGGCGACAGCTACATCGTCAACGGCCAGAAGACCTGGACCACGCTCGGCCAGTACGCGGACTGGATCTTCTGCCTGGTGCGCACCGACCCGCAGGCGCCCAAGCGTCAGGCCGGCATCTCGTTTCTGCTGTTCGACATGAAGACGCCGGGCATCACTCTGCGGCCCATCAAGACGATCGACGGCGGCCACGAGGTGAACGAGATCTTCTTCGAAGACGTCCGCGTGCCCGCCAATCAGCTTGTGGGAGAAGAGAACAAGGGCTGGACGTACGCGAAGTTCCTGCTCGGCAACGAACGGACCGGCATCGCCGGCGTCGGGCGGACCAAGGTGCGCCTGGCCGAGGTGAAGAAGCACGCCGCGGCGGGCGGCGTGCTGGAGGATCCGCTGTTCGCGGCCCGGCTCGCCGAAGCCGAAAACGAGCTGCTGGCACTGGAACTCACGCAGTCGCGCGTGGTCACCGATTCCGCGAACGGGCAGCCCAATCCGGCGTCGTCGGTGCTCAAACTCCGCGGCAGCCAACTGCAGCAGATCGCCACCGAACTGCTCGTCGAGGTGGCCGGGCCCGACGCGCTGCCCGCCGACGGGGAAGGCATCGCGTCTCCGGACTGGGCGCAACACAGTGCGCCGCACTACCTCAACTACCGCAAGACGTCGATCTACGGCGGCAGCAACGAGGTGCAGCGCAACATCATCGCGTCCACCATTCTGGGATTGTGAGGCAGCCATGGACTTTCAGTTGACCGACGAGCAGACACTGCTCCGCGACACCACCCGCGAACTGCTCTCACGCAGCTACGACCCGGAGAGCCGCAACAAGGTGATCGGCTCTGACCTGGGCTGGAGCCGCGAGGTATGGAGTCAGCTCGCCGACACCGGGATCCTCGGCCTCGGCTTCGACCCGGAGGAGGCGGGCCAGATCGAAATCATGGTCGTGCTTGCCGAGGCGGGGCGCCGGCTGGCCCCCGAGCCGATCCTGCACGCCGCGCTCGCACCGGGCGCGCTGATCGCCGAGTTGGGCACGGATGCCCAGAAGGAACAACTCGACGACGTCGCGGCCGGCCAACGCCTGCTGGCCTTCGCCCACCTGGAACCGGGCCACCGCGCCCCGACCGCGGACGTGGGCACCAAGGCTGTGCGGCAAGGCGATTCGTGGGCGCTGAGCGGACGCAAGAACCCGGTGCTCGCCGGCGACTGCGCCGACACCCTGGTGGTCAGCGCCGCGTTACCGAACGGCGGCACGGGGCTGTTCCTGGTCGACGCAAGCGCCGTTACCCGTCACCCGTACCGGACCTTCGACGGACAGCGCGGCGCGCAGATCGACTTGGACGCCACACCCGCGGAGCCCCTGGGCGAAGCGGCTGACGCGTCGCAGGCGATCCGCGACGCCATCATCCGCATCCAGGCGGCGCTGTGCGCCGAAGCGGTCGGGGCGATGGAGGAAGCGCTGCGACTGACCACCGACTACCTCAAGACCCGCAAGCAGTTCGGCGTCACGCTCAACAAATTCCAGGCGCTCACCCAGCGGGCGGCCGACATGTACGTGTCGCTCGAACTGGCGCGCAGCATGAGCATGTACGCGTCGATGTCGATCTCGGACGGCAACATCGATCCGGTGATCGCCTCGCGGGCCAAGCTGCAGATCGGCCGCTCGGGCCGGCACATCGCCCAGGAGTCGATCCAGCTGCACGGCGGCATCGGTGTGACCGCGGAATACCCGGTCGCCCACTATGCCGCCCGGCTCACCGCGATCGAGCACACGCTCGGCACATCCGGCGACCACCTGCACAACCTGATCGACCACATCGGCGACTACGACCTGGCCCGTCTCTAGTCATGGCCGCGCCCGCCACGCTCTCGCAGAGGGTTGTCGAGTTCCTGTCAGCCGGCACCCGTACGGGCATGCTCGGTTACGTTGCCGCCGACGGCCGGCCGCTGGTCGCGCCGGTGTGGTTCGTCGTAGACGAGGGACAGCTGGCGTTCAACACCGGCCGTGACACTTCGAAAGGCCGTGCCCTGCATAGTGATCCGCGAGTGGTGATGTGCGTCGACGATCCCCACCCGCCCTACTCGTTCGTCCAGGTGCAGGGCGTGGCGACGGTGAGCGAGGATCCGGCCGACGTGCTCGACATCGCCACCCGCACCGGCGCGCGGTACATGGGCGCCGACCGCGCCGAGGAGTTCGGCCGCCGCAACTCCGCGCCCGGCGAACTGGTGGTGCGCCTGCGCCCGACCAAGGTCATCGCCGGTTTCGATATCAGCGACTGACGCCGCGGCGCACGCCGACCGGTTGTCCGCTCATGCGGGTCCTGCCGCACCGCCGGGCTCCGCGCCGCGCGCCCCCGACGCCTGTACCACCTCGGGCATCTGACCGGCCAGGTACTCGGCGAGCGCGCCGATCGTCGGATAGTCGAAAACCGCTGTGGCGCTGATGGTGAACGCGCCACCGAACTGACCGTACAACCGATTGCGGAGCTCGACCGCCATCAGCGAGTCGGTACCCAGGTCCAGGAACCGGCTCGTCGCGGCCGGCGGCTGTGCGAGCCGCAGGAATTGCTGCACCTCCTGCTGCAGGAACTCCGTCAGGAAACTGACCCGCTCCGCCTCCGGGACCTCGTGCAGCTTCTTGAGCAACTCGCTGTCGCCGGGCGCGGTCGCGGCGTCGCTCGGCAACAAGTGGTCGAGAATCGGTGGGCGAGCACCACCCAGCATCTTCGCGGCGCGCTGCCAATTGGCTTTGATGACGGTCGCCTGGCCCGTGCCGTGCGCGACGATCTCACCGAGCGCGTTGAGCGCCGCGGAGGGTTCCATCGAAACCAGGCCCTGCGCACCGAGATTGGCACGCGCCGCCTCCGACGCGGCCATGCCGCCCTGCGCCCACGGACCGAAGTTCACACTGGTGGCGGGCAGGCCTTGCGCCCTGCGCTCCGCGACCAGCCCGTCGAGCAGCGCGTTGGCCGTCGCGTAGTTGGACTGCCCGGGTGAACCGAGCACGCTGGAAATCGACGAGTAGACGATGAAGAATTCGAGTTCGTCTTTTCTGGTCAGCCGGTGCAGGTTCCAGGACCCCAACGCCTTTGGCAGCAGGGTCGTCCGGAAGCGGTCGACGCTTTGCTGCGGCAGCAGCGCGTCATCGAGCACGCCCGCCAGGTGCACGACGCCCGCCAGCGGCGGCAACTCCGCCCGGATCCGCTCCAGCAGTTCCTCGACCTCGTCCTCGTCGCCGATATCGGCCGCAAAGGTGTGGATCCGGCACCGGTAGCGCTCGGTGATGGCGGCGATCGCCTGTTGCGCGTCCGCGTCGGGCGCGCGGCGGCTGGTCAGCACGATGTCGCCGGCACCGAGTTGGGCCAGGTAGGACGCGGTGTGCAGGCCGAGCGCGCCGAGGCCGCCGGTGATCAGGTAGCTCCGATCGCCCTGCGGCTGCAGCGGGCTCGGCATCTGCAGCACGATCTTGCCGATGTGCCGCGCCTGCTGCATGCGGCGAAACGCGGTCTTCGCCTCGGTCAACGGGTAGATCTCGGCGGGCAGCGGCGCCCACTCGCCGTCGCCCAACCCGTCGGACACTTCGCCCAGCAATCGCCGGATGCGCTCCGGGTCTTGCACGATCGTGCCGTCCAGCGCAACGACCTCGTAGGCGATGTCGGGACGGGCCGCCGCCATCTGCGCATGCGTCCAGATGTCTCGCTTGGCGATCTCGGCGAACCGGCCATTGCGGGCGGTGGCCCGCACGGTCGCTTCCACAAAGCCTTCGTTGGTAAGGCTGTTGAGCACCACGTCGACGCCCGCCCCGTCGGTGTCCGCGAGGATTTGGTCAGCGAACTCCGTCGTGCGCGAGTCGTATACGTACTTCACACCCAGCTTGCGCAGTGTCGCCCGTTTGTAGGTGCTGGCGGTGGCGAAGACGATCGCGCCCTGCTGCTGCGCCATCTGGATGGCGGCCAGTCCGACGCCACCGCTGGCGGCGTGGATGAGCACGCGGTCACCGGGCTTGAGTTGCGCCCAGTCGAAGGCGAGTCGCACGGTGAGGGCGGCCGCCGGAATGGTGGCCGCCGCCACCGCACCCAGCTCGTGCGGTACCGGCGCCAGCAGTTGGGCGGGCACGTTGATCCGGCTGGCGAAGGCCCCCTGCATGAAGCCGAAGACACGCTCGCCGACCTCGAATCCGGCCACACCCTGGCCTATTTCGGTGACGATGCCGGAGAAGTCGCCGCCGATCAGCCCCGGATCGCCCGGGTAGAGGCCCAGCACGTTGAGCACATCCCGGAAGTTGAGACCGGCGGCCTCCACCCGGATCTGAACCTGGCCGGGTTCCGGCGACGGGACCTCCGTCTCGGCGAGACGCAGGTTGTCGATCGCGCCGCGTTCGGTCGGCGCCAGCACGTAGTCGCCCGTGCGCGGTACGGCGAGATGACCGCTGCGCGCCCACGGCAGCAGCCTGGACGCCAGGAACTTCCCTTGCCGCAGTGCGACTTCGGGTTCTTCCAGAGACGTGTCGGGCGCGCTGAGCAGCCCGCCCAGCGCGTGCACGGCCTCGTCGGATCCGTCGTGATCGATCAGCCTGCAGCGCAGCGTCGGCTGCTCGGAGATGATGGTGCGTCCCAGCCCCCACAGCGCGGCCTGCACCGGGTCGACCCGCTCACCGGATTCGGTCGCCACGGCCCGTTCGGTGATGATCCACAGTCCGCCGGGCAGTTTCACCGACTCTTCGGCCAGCAGCGTGTGCACGGCGCCCAGCAGATTGCCGATGTCCGTCTCCAGCCGGGCGGCGAACTCGTCGCTCGACTCCTCCGCGCCCGGTCGACCGCTGCCGCGCCAGACGACGCCGGTGATCGGCGCGCCGTTCTCCCGCGCTTGGGCGAACAGCTGCTGCCAGTCCCGCTGTCCCATGGCCGCGGTGGACGGAATGCAACCCGGCAGTTCGGCCGCCAGCTCGTCGAATCCGGCGACCAGCCAAGTGCCGCGGTCCTTTTCGCCCTGGCCCGTGCCGGTGCTCGACGCCGGTGCGGGCACCTCGTGCCAGCCGAGGGTGTACAGCAGCCGGGCGACATCGCCGCCAAGTCCGCGCAGCAACGCTTCGCGGGGCGCGCGTTTGACGGTGAACTCGCGTATCCCGCCCAGGTGGCGGCCATCGCGATCCACGAAATCAAGGTCGAAGACCTGTGTTTCGCTCTCCATGCCGCCGGCGCGCCACTTGGCCCGGCAGTAGAACCGCCGCGGCATCCGCTCGGCGAGCATCACCCCCCCATAGCGCAGCGGCAGAAACAGGTCGGGGACCGCTCCCTGCTCGGTCGCCGCGAGAAGCGCGGGAAACGCCGGGAAGGCGACGCCGGTGCACAGGTCGAGCAGTACCGGGTGGACCGGCTCGCCGCCCAGGTGTTCGGCGAGTTCTTCACCGACGACGACGTCGCCGATCGCCTCGCCCTCGCCCACCCATAGCGATTTCAAGGAGGTGGACCAGGTGGGGCCCCAGGCCAGTTCCATGTCGGCGAAGGTGTCGAACAGCTGCTGGGGGCGGGTACGGTTCAACCGTTCGACCGCGGCGTCAACGGAATCCACCGGCTCGTCTTCGACGTCGGCGCCTCCGGTGACGACGGTGCCGTCGGCGTTCAGCGACCATTCCGCGTCGCGGACGCCATAGGGACGGCTGTGCACCTGGAAGGTCCAGCCACCACGGTCTTCGGACGGATGCAAGGTCAGCTGCACCTCGCGAGAACTCTTGTCGGGCAGGATGATCGGTTCGTAGAAGAAGACGTTTTGGACCTGAGCCGGCGTCCCGACCGCGGCAAGGGCCATCGCCGCGTAGGTCGCTCCGGGAACGACAACGGTGCCATAGATGACGTGGTGGGACAGCCACGGCTGCGATTTGACGGACAGCCGACTGGTGTACACGACATCACCGGAGGCCAGATCCTTTTCGCTGCCGAGGATTCCGGACACGGCGGCGCCCGGACCGTCGACGCCGGCGATACCGGACGCCTTGGGCCAGAAGTGGCGGCGCTGGAACGGATAGGTGGGCAGGTCGAGTCTGCGGCCGGGTCGCTGGTGGACCGTGGCGAACTCGGGCCGGTGCCCGGCGACGTAGGCCGCCGCCAGCGCATCGGAGATCTGACGCCGGGCGCCGGCGCCCTTGCGCAGGGAGGCGATCGCGCGTGGCGCCGCCGAGTGTTCCGGCCAGGCCTGCACCGCGGACGCGGTCAGGATCGGTTGCGGACCGATCTCCATCAGCACCGAGCAGCCCAGCGCCGCCACCGTGCGCACGCTCTCGGTGAACTGCACCGGCTGGCGGGAATGCCGCCGCCAATACTGCGCGTCCAGCGGGGTTTCCGCGGTCAGCACCGCGCCGGTGCGGTTGCACACCAGCGGGCGGGTCGGGGTGGCGAACTGCAGCCGCGTCGCGTACGCCTCGAATTCGTCGAGCACCGGCTCGAGCAACTCGGAGTGGAAGGCGTGGCTGGTGTCCAGCCAGGTGCAGCGGATCCCGTCATCGCTGAAGGCCGTGACGATCTGTTCCAAATCGGTACCCGGACCCGACAACACCGTATTGCGGCCGTTGTAGGCGGCGACGGAAACCCGGGAGAACCGCTTGGCGGCGTCCTCCACGTGCTCGGGGTCGGCGAACACCGCCACCATCCGGCCACCCTCGGGCAGGCTGCCGAACAGCCGCCCGCGTTCGGCCATCAGCCGCGCACCGTCCTCGAGGCTGAACACGTCGGCCACACACGCCGCCGCGTACTGGCCGACGCTGTGCCCGAGGACGACGTCGGGCTCGATGCCCCACGACTGCCACAACCGGGCCAGGCCCATCTCGATGGCGAAGAGCGCCGGCTGCGCAAACGACGTGTGCTGCAACGTCTCTGCGGCGTCGCGGTCGGTGTCGAACAGAACCTCCAACAGCGGGCGCGGCAGCATGCCGTCGACCGCTTCCGCGCACCGCGTCACGGTCTCGGCGAATACCGGCTCGGAGTCGAACAGCTCGCGGGCCATCCCCGGGTACTGGCTGCCCTGCCCGGTGAACAACCACGCCGTCTTCGGTGGGTCGCCGCACTCGCCCCGGACCACACCCGGTCGCAAACGGTTCTCGGCCAACTCGTCCAGCATCTCGCGGGCGCCCCGCGCCGAATCCACGACCAGCGCGGCGCGGTGTTCGAAGTGCGCACGGCCGACCCCGGCGGTGAAGCAGACATCGGCGATGTCGACGTCGGGGTGCGAGTCCAGCCAGGACCCGTATCGTTGCGCCAACGCCACCAACGCCTGCGGTGAGCGCGCCGACATGGGGAACACGCCGACGCGGTCGGTTGAGGCGTCCGGCGCCGGTGTCACCGCAAGGCCGTCCGCCGGGTCGGCGGTCACCGTTTCCGGTGGCGCCTCCTCGATCAGAACGTGAGCGTTCGTTCCGGTGAACCCGAACGAGCTCACCCCGGCCCGGCGCGGCCGGCCGTTGGCCTGCCAGGGCGTCGCCCTGTCGACGACCCGCACCGGCAGGGAGTCCCACGGAATGTGCGGCGACGGATTCTTGAAGTGCAGGTTCTGCGGCAGCACCTCGTGCTGCAACGACAGCACGACCTTGATCAGACCCGCGACGCCGGCGGCCGACTCGAGGTGGCCGAGGTTGGTCTTCGCCGATCCGATCAGCAGGGGCCGGCCCGGATCCCGGTCGGCGCCGTAGACGGCCGCGGCGGCCTGCACCTCGATCGGGTCACCGAGTGAGGTGCCGGTGCCATGCGCCTCGAGGTAATCGACCTCTCCCCCGCTCACCCCGGCGCGGGCCAGCGCCGCGGAGATAAGCCGTTGCTGTGCACCACCATTGGGGACGGTCAGACCGCTGGAAGCGCCGTCCTGATTGACCGCGCTGCCCCGGATGACCGCGCAGATGCGGTCGCCGCTGCGTTGCGCATCGCTCAGCCGCTTGAGCACGAGAATTCCGCAGCCTTCGCTGCGCACGTAGCCGTCGGCGGCGGCGTCGAAGGTCTTGCACCGTCCGTCGGGCGAGAGCATCCTGGCTCGCGAGGCGGCGACGATGGATGCCGGGCTCAGCAGCACGTTGACACCGCCGGCCAGCGCCAGATCGCAGTCGCCGGAGTGCAATGCCTGGCAGGCCTGATGCACGGCGACCAGCGACGAGCTGCACGCGGTGTCGACCGCCACGGCCGGCCCTTCCAGCCCGAGCGCGAAGGCGACTCGACCGGCGATCGCGTTGAGCGCGTTGCCGGTGATGAAGTGCGCCTCGATGCTCTCGACCGAGTCTCGCGACAACAGGTGCGAATACTCGTTGGCGGCCACGCCCACGAAGATGCCGCTTCGGCTGCCCCGCAACGCGGCCGGCGAATACCCGGCCCGTTCCAGTCCCTCCCAAGCGATTTCGAGCATCAGCCGCTGCTGCGGATCTATCCACACGGCCTCCCGCGGGGAGATCCCGAAGAACTCGGGATCGAATCCGGCGATCCCATCCAGGAATCCGCCGCTGCGGCTGTAGATCTTGCCCGGCGTCTCCGGGTCCGGGTCGTAGTACTCGTCGATATCGAAGCGGTCATCCGGGATCTCCCGGATCGCGTCGACACCGCCGGACAGCACCTCCCAATAGCCTTCGGGGTCGGGCGAGGCCGGAAAGCGGCATGCCACCGCGACGATCGCGATGGGCTCGTCGGCGGGCCCGGTCGTCACCGACGCCGGCCGGGCATCCGCCTTGGCGGCCGCCTGCGCGTTGAGACCCAGGACGTCGTCGAGCAGGTAGAGCGCCACGTCGGCCACCCGCGGATAGTCCATCGCGAGGGTGGCCGGCAGTTCCCTGCCCACCGCGTGCTCGACCCGGCGGCGTAACTCGACGGCCATCAGCGAATCCATGCCGAGGTCGAAGAACCCGGCCTCCTCGCGAATCTCCGCCGCGTCGATCCGTGTCACCTCGGCGACGACGTCGCGCAGGTAGTCCACCAGCAGCTTCTTCCGCTGCTGCACCGGGGCGTGGGTGAGCTGTTCGACCAGCCGGGTGTTCCCGGACGACGACGGCACCGGCACCGACTCGGGCAGCTCCCCGGCCAACGCGTCCAGGAATGCCCGCCGGCCCGCCTGCTGATAGAGCGGCAGGAAGCGGGCCCAGTCGATCCGGGCCACCACCCCGTGCGCGGCGGAAGTCGCGAGAAGGTCGGCCATTCCGGCCAACGCGTCTGCGGGTGGCAGTGTGCGGACCCCGCGCTGCTCCAGGCGCGCGCGGGCCTCCTCGTCGGCCATCCCGGCCGCCCACGGGCCGAAGTTGACGCTGACCGCCGGCAGGTCCTGCTCACGCAGCCGCCAGGACAATCCGTCGAGGAAGGCGTTGGCCGCTCCGTAGGCGGTCTGGCCGAAGCTGCCCCAGACCGAGGCGATCGAGGAGGTGCTCAGGAAGAAGTCCAGTGGCAGCTCGGCGGCAGCCTCGCTCAAATTCCAAGCGCCCCAGACCTTGCCCGCGAACACGCGATCGACTTCGGCGTCGTCCAAGGCCCGCAGCGGCGTGGTGCCCATCTCGCCCGCGGCGTGGACGATGCCCGCCAGCGGCGGCAGTTGTGCCTCGACCGTGGCCAGTAGGCGGGCGACGTCGTGCGGATCGGCGACATCGGCCGCGATGACCCGGATTTCACAATCCGACCCTTCCCGGATGGCATCGACGCGCTGCTGCGCCGCAGCACTGGGCGCCCGCCGGCTGGTCAGCACCAGGTGGCGCGCGCCGCGGTCGGCCAGGTACCCGGCGACTTCCAATCCGACGCCGCCCAGCCCGCCGGTCACCAGATAGGTTGCCCCATCGCGCAATACGAGCGGCACCGCGGTCGGCCGCCCCGAACGCCGGGTCAGCCGGGGAACGAAGACGCCGCCGTCTCTCAGCGCGATTTGATCTTCGCCCCGCGGTCCGGCCACGACCTGACCGATCAGCCGGCTCCACTCGTCGGCGCCGCCTTGGGACAGGTCTGCCAGCCCGCCCCACAGCTGTGGGTGTTCCAGGGAGGCGGCGCGCCCGAATCCCCACAGACAGGATTGCGCCGGCGACACGGTGTCGGCGTCGGTGACGCGTTGCGCACCGCGGGTGATCAACCAGACGGGGGCGCGCAGTTCCGCGGCGGCCGCGGCGCGGAAGAGTCGGCGTGTTCCGCTCAGGACGCGGTGTTGCATCCGCAGCAGTGAGCGCATCGACGGCGCCGTATCCCCTTCGAGCGCCGCGCAGTTCAGGATCCGCGGCGTCGATTCGCCTGCCGCCGTTGCGCGTAGCTCCGCTTCGAGGCGTTCCTCGTCGGCGTCCGACACGGGCAGCCCGACGATCCGAAACGGCTGGCCCTGGGCGCTCAGCGCGTCGACCAGCGGCGCGACCGCCGCGGTGTCATCGCTGATCAGCAGCCACTCGGAGCCCGCGCCCGCGAGGGCGGCAGCGACAGCGACTTTCTCCCAGCGGATCTCGTAACGAGCGTCCGCGATGGTTTGGGTCTCACGCTGCTGGTTGTGTTGTGCGGCAAGCCTGGCCAGCACGTCGGCGGTCTGCCGCTCGGCGTTCGGACCGTCGAGCAGCGCGGCGAGTTCCTCGATCCGGCCGTCCTCGAGAAGCCGGACCGCTTCGGTGCGCGCGGCGGCGGTTTCGGCGACGGACGCGGCGGCCGGGGCGTCCTTGTCGCGAAACCAGTACTGGCGATGCTGGAACGGATAGGTGGGCAGGTCAAGCTTGCGCGTGGGTCCCGGTTGCAGAGCGCCGAAGGCCGGCAGGTGGCCGCAGATGTAGGCGTTGGCAAGGGCTTCGGTGATCTGGCGGTGGTCGGCGCCGTTCCGGCGCAGCGAGGCGATCGCGCGGGGCGCGCTGGCCGGATCGGGCCACGCCCGCAGGGCGGCGGCGGTGAGCACCGGTTGCGCGCCCACCTCGAGGAGGACCGCGCAGCTG